>CALMWN010000512.1 GCA_937873555.1 uncultured Clostridia bacterium | reverse complement strand
AATGATGTTTTCGGCCAGTCGGCACAAAGCTATGACGAGCTCTTGGTGCATTACAAGCTGACAGACAGGGACATAGTGGAAAAGATAAAGAATATGATTTCAAAAAAGTAAATTTTATTATTAAAAGGGAGGTAGTTATAATGAGCAAGAAAATAGGTTTTATCGGTCTGGGAATTATGGGAAAGCCTATGGCAAAGAATCTCCTCAAGGCAGGTTACTCGCTTGTGGCGTATGATATCGTCACCGACGCACTTAAAGAAGTTGTCGCTGCCGGAGCAGAAGAGGGGAAATCACCCAAAGATGTTGCAGCAAGGTCTGAGATAATCATTACAATGCTCCCGAACTCCCCGCATGTAAAGGAAGTAGTACTTGGAGCCAATGGTGTTCTTGAAGGTGCAAAACCCGGTACCATACTTGTGGATATGAGCTCTATCGCTCCGCTGGTATCCAAGGAAGTTTATGAAAAGGTAAAGGCAAAAGGGGTTGTTATGCTGGATGCGCCTGTCAGCGGCGGTGAGCCGAAGGCAATAGACGGAACTCTTTCGATAATGGTTGGCGGACCTGAGGATGCATATAAAGAGGTTGAGAATATTCTTAAGGCAATGGGAGCTTCAGTTGTCCTTGTAGGGGAAATAGGAAGCGGAAATGTGACAAAGCTTGCAAATCAGATTATTGTTGCCCTCAATATAGCTGCCATGTCTGAAGCAATGGTGCTCGCAACAAAAGCAGGAGTTGATCCCGAAAAGGTATATATGGCAATAAGGGGAGGACTTGCAGGAAGTACTGTTCTGGATGCCAAGGTTCCAATGGTACTTAACAGGAATTTCAAACCGGGCTTCAGGATAGAGCTGCATATAAAGGATCTTATGAATGCACTTGATACGGCTCATGGAGTGGGTGTGCCGATTCCGCTTACGAGCCAGGTCATGGAAATAATGCAGGCTTTGAAGGTCGATGGCATGGAAAAGAACGACCACAACAGCATAATCAGGTATTATGAAAAGCTTGCACAGGTGGAAGTAAAGAAGAACTAGTGCTTTTTAACATAACAAAGTATTATATACAAACCATAAGAAGGTGAAGTGCATGACAGGCCGAATGAGAGCGGCAGTGATGCCGATACCCGGCGAAATCATCTTTGAAACCAGGGACATACCTTCTCCAAAGCCTGATGAAGTTCTTGTGAAAATCAGGCATGTGGGGATTTGCGGATCAGACCTTCATTATTATGAGCATGGCAGGATAGGCAGCTATGTTGTGGAAAAACCCATTATACTTGGCCATGAAAGTGCAGGGGAAGTGGTCGAAACCGGCAGCAGGGTCAAGGATTTGAAAACAGGTGACCTTGTCACGCTGGAACCGGGCTATACCTGCGGGAAGTGCAGTTACTGCAAGGCAGGACTTTACAATCTGTGTGCGGATGTGGTTTTCATGGCTACGCCGCCGTATGACGGCGCATTTGTTGAGTATGTGGCATATCCTGCCGAAATGGCTTTCAAGCTTCCGGCAGGCATGGATACATCCGAGGGAGCCCTGATAGAGCCGCTGGCAGTCGGCTTTCATGCCGCAAACCAGGCAGAGGCCAAACTGGGGCAGTCAGCTGTTATTCTGGGGTCAGGCTGTATAGGACTGGTGACAATGCTGGCATTGAAAGCCATGGGTGTGACGGAGATCTATGTGGCTGATTTACTTCCAAAGAGGCTTGATAAGGCTAAAAAGCTTGGAGCTTCAGAGGTACTTAAGGCTGATACCGTGAATGTGAGTGAAGCCGTGATGGAGCTTACCGGTGGGGCAGGTGTTGATATGGTGTTCGAAACTGCCGGAAGCGGATCAGCAACAAAACAGACTGCAGAGCTGGTGAAACGCGGTGGCAGGATTGTACTCGTAGGCATGGCTCCGGAAGCGATCATACCCTACGATTTCGGTATGCTGATTTCCAAGGAGGCAAGTATCCGTACTGTGTTCAGATACAGGAATTTGTATCCTTCCGCTATTAAAGCCGTAGGAGCAGGCCTGCCGTTAAAGGAGATCATTACTGATACCTTTAAATTCAATGATATTAAAGAGGCTCTGGACTATTCCGTAAAAAACAAAAGGGATGTAGTAAAAGGTATCATAGAATTTTAACATGTCCTATTGAAGCCACGTTAAACCAATTAACGTGGCTTTATTTTATATTTTGTGAAAGTCAGGATGCAAATGGGCGCCCTAGCGCTTTGCCCGTCCGTGCAAATTGGAAAAGATGAGTAGAAGTTATATTTATGGGTAATTAATACATTGGATTGTAATTAAAGGAGGGATACTATTGTGAAGGAAATTATCAGAGAGAATTTCTTGGCTGATAGAATAGAAATAGTAAAGGAAGTGTCAGTTAGTGAATGATACAACACTGGCAACAGGCAAAAATCTGACCATGCTGACGGATTTTTATGAACTCACCATGGCAAACGGTTATTTTCAGAATCATTTAAAGGACAAAATTGCATATTTTGATATGTTCTTCAGAAAGGTACCGGACAACGGCGGGTTTGCCATTATGGCAGGAGTGCAGCAGCTGATAGAGTATCTGAGTAATTTGAGGTTTGATGCAACTGATCTCGAATATTTGCGCAGTAAAAAAATATTCTCGGAAGAATTCCTTGACTATCTAGCCAATTTCAAATTCAGCTGTGATGTATGGGTTGTACCCGAGGGGACTCCGATCTTTCCCAGTGAGCCGATTGTAACAGTGCGGGGTTCGGTCATCGAAGCTCAGTTTATTGAAACGATGGTTTTACTGACCATCAATCACCAGAGCCTCATTGCGACTAAAGCAAACAGGATAGTCAGGGCGTCCAGGGGAAGAGCAGTTATGGAATTCGGTTCAAGACGCGCTCAGGGCTACGATGGTGCAATACTTGGAGCAAGAGCGGCTTATGTAGGGGGCTGTGTGGGTACTGCCTGTACAATTGCGGATAAGGAACTGAAAATACCGGCAACCGGTACTATGGCACACAGCTGGATACAGATGTTCCCTTCAGAACTGGAGGCCTTCAGGGCTTATGCACGTGCTTATCCGGACGCATGCCTCTTTCTGGTCGACACATACAGCGTATTGAAGTCGGGAGTACCAAATGCCATAAGAGTATTTAATGAAGAGGTCATACCAAGAGGCTTCAGACCGAAAGGAATACGAATTGACAGCGGGGACATAGCCTATCTGTCCCGCGAAGCGAGGAAGATGCTGGACGAAGCAGGTTTCCCAGACTGCAGGATTGTTGCTTCAAATTCCCTTGATGAATATATCATAAGGGATTTGTTGACCCAGGGGGCTGCAGTAGACAGTTTCGGCGTCGGAGAAAGGCTGATAACATCGCATTCGGAGCCGGTTTTCGGAGGTGTTTACAAGCTGTCGGCGGTAGAAGAGGATGGCAGGGTCATACCGAAAATCAAATTGAGTGAAAACGTAGGCAAGATAACGAATCCAGGCTTCAAAGAGGTTTGGAGACTTTTTGAAAGGAAAAACGGAAAGGCAATAGCAGATGTTATCACACTTAAGGATGAGGTTATAGATGATACAAAGCCATATGAGATTTTCGACCCTGAATTTACGTGGAAAAGAAAAACCATAACCGGTTTTTATGCAAGGAAGCTTCAGGTTAAGCTGTTTGAAAAGGGAAAGTGTATTTATGAAAGCCCTGAGCTGGAGGAAATAAAGGAATACTGCAGGGAGCAAATCAACACTTTGTGGGATGAGGTGCTCAGGTTTGAGAACCCTCACCGGTACTACGTAGACCTTTCCAAGCCGTTATGGAATGTGAAAACACAGCTTTTGAATGAATTCACACAAAAAGTTCCTTGATTTTATTAAAAGTATTCGGGAGTTCAGAGACAAAAAAGTTAATAGAAACATAATTCTCATAATTTTAATCCCCTAAAAATTGCGTGCTGCATATTATATACTACGCAATTTTTATTTTGGGGTGTTTAAAATGCATGATTTCAAGATAGGAGACGTAGTTACAAGAAAGTCGTACGGCGGTGATGTCCATTTCAAGATTGTAGATATTATCAACCCTGGAGGAAAAAAACCTGTTTATGTGTTAAGAGGAATGCTTTACAGACTTCATGCAGATTGTCTGGGTGAAGACCTTGTAAAGCATGACACAAGAGATGTTCATGCACATGTGAGACAGAATATAACTAATTTTAAAAAGCACGCATCAACAAAGAGCAGCCATGGAGGATTACTTTCATTTCTCAATAAACTGAGGACGAGGCCGGGCAGGATTCTCCATATAGATTCAAGCAAAGAGTTTCTGGATATGTGCCTGGAGCATTACAGGGAGGGAGGCTTGAATCCTATAGGGATACGCTCGGATGAAAGTGAACAGCCGTCAGTTGTAAAAAGGCTGCTTGAAAGATACCACGCAGATATACTTGTATTGACAGGACATGACAGCATGAAGAAAAGCTATGGGAAAACCGATTCAATTGAAGCTTACAGCAATTCAAGATATTTTATTGAAGGTGTGAAGCTGGCAAGAGAATATGAGCCAAGTGCCGATAAGCTCTGCATATTTGCAGGAGCCTGCCAGTCATATTTTGAGGCCATTATGTCTGCCGGAGCAAATTTCGCAAGTTCTCCCGGAAGAGTTCTGATTAATGCACTGGACCCTGCCTTCGTTGCTGAGAAGGTGGCGCTGACAGATAGTAAAAGAGTGGTTACGCCCGGATTGATAGCCGGGATTACGGTTTCAGGTGCGGACGGAATAGGCGGAATCAACACCAAAGGTCATTTGATGATGTAAATTGCAAGCATTTATTATCTGCAAAAGGCTGACAGCCATCTATACAAAGGATGGCTGTTGTTATGTGGATAAAAGCAAAAAACGTTAATTATTTTAAATATAAATTATAGAATGCCAGGTGAACAGGGTGTATAATTACAAATGAGAATCATTTTACGAGAGGTGGGAAACCCATGGCATTTAAGGAGTTCAATTATCATCAAAAGCAGGATTTGCTGGATGAGGCTAAATCACTTGGACTAAACCTGGCGTTATCTGATAACATGGATGTTCTGAAAAAGAAAGTAAAAATAGATGAGTTTGTAATTCCCAATTCAATGGCGATACATCCCATGGAGGGTTGTGACGGGAATGCCGACGGCAGTCCTGGAGAATTGACCATAAGAAGGTATGAGCGTTTTTCAAAAGGCGGTGCAGGGCTTCTCTGGTTTGAAGCTGTTGCGGTTGTCCATGAGGGCAGGGCGAATCCAAGGCAGCTTTGGATAAATAAAAACAACCTTTCAAGCTTTCAACGGATTTTTGAAGACATAATGAATAATGCCAGGAATGAGTACGGGCAGGACTTCACCCCTCTTACGGTGATGCAGCTTACACATTCGGGCAGATACAGCAAGCCTGAAGGCAAGCCTGCTCCTATCCTTGCTGCGCATAACCCATACCTGGATGCTGCACAGAAAATTGATGAAAACCTTCCGGTAATAACGGATGATGAACTGGAAAGACTTGAGGAGAAGTTCGTAGATGCGGCAGTGCTTGCCCAGAAAGCAGGGTTTCATGGCGTAGACATTAAAAGCTGCCATAGATACCTCAATTCAGAGCTGCTGTCGAGCTTTACAAGGGAAGGGAAATATGGCGGAAGCTTTGAGGGACGCACAAGGTTCCTTCTGAATGTTTTTGACAGGATTAAATCAAGGCTTGGAAGCAAGTTTATAGTTACTACAAGGATGAATGTGTATGATGCAATACAGTACCCTTACGGATGGGGTGTTGACAAGGATGACTATAAAAAGTACGATTTATCCGAGCCGATGAGATTAATAAAAATACTTTCGGATAAAGGCATGAAGCTTATCAATCTCACTATGGGCAACCCGTATTACAACCCCCATGTGAACCGGCCTTATGACAAGGGCCCATATGTGCCCGAAGAAAATCCGCTGGCAGGTGTGGCACGCCTTATTAACGGCATTGGAGAGATACAAAAGGCGGTTCCTGAAATAGCAGTGGTTGGGACAGGTTACAGCTGGCTGCGCCAGTTCTCTGCCAATCTTGCAGCAGGAAGCCTGGAAAATGGATATGCAAAGCTTATAGGATACGGCAGGGGAGCGTTCGCGTACCCCGATTTTGCCAGGGACATAATGGAAGCCGGCGCTCTTTCCAAGGAAAAGTGCTGCATTGCCTGCGGGAAATGCAGCCAGATAATGAGAAACGGCGGCACACCCGGATGTGTAATACGCGATTCGAAAGTGTATGCTCCCTTATTTAAACAATATTGCGGTCAATAATTACTTTTAGTACAAACTTGAGCATCACAGGAAAACATATTTCGAAAGAATACTTATGAAGACAGGCAGGGTGATGAGATGGACAGGCATACTGTAAAACTGCATAATCTGGACATTGATGTGTACAGCATGAATACAGTGGTTGTGGGAAGCGGAGCGGCCGGACTGAATGCCGCCGACAGCCTGTATGCGCTTGGACAGAGGGATATGGCTATTGTCACTGAAGGCATGAAAATGGGTACATCACGCAATACAGGTTCAGATAAGCAAACCTATTACAAACTGACGCTTTCAGGTGATGCCCCGGATTCAGTGGCGGAAATGGCCAGAACACTCTTTGGCGGAGGCTGCATGCACGGGGATATAGCCCTGGTTGAAGCGGCATTGTCTGCACGTTCCTTTTATAAGCTTGCCAATATAGGTGTTCCGTTTCCACACAATAAATATGGGGAATACATTGGCTACAAGACCGACCATGACCCGAGACAGCGTGCTACCTCAGCCGGCCCTCTGACTTCGAAATACATGACCGAGAGACTGGAGGAGCAGGTAAGAAATAAGGGGATAACGGTTCTTGACGGTTTCAGGGTCATCGGTATACTTACGGATAGGGCTGAAAGCGATGCCAATGCTATAGGCCTGATTGCCCTTGATATGGACAAATTGGGTAGTCCAAATATGGGATTCACCCTTTTCAACTGCACAAATATCATTTATGCCACAGGGGGTCCGGCCGGGATGTATTCCACATCCGTATATCCCGAGAGCCAGACAGGGGCTACAGGTATCGCTTTTGAAGCAGGTGTGAAGGGAATCAACCTTACAGAATCACAATATGGCATTGCATCATTAAAATTCAGGTGGAATCTTTCAGGTACTTACCAGCAGGTTCTGCCGAGGTATATTTCGACCGAAAGGGATGGAAGTGATGAGAGGGAATTCCTGCCGGAACATTTCAAAGAACCGGGCAGAATGCTTGATGCCATATTCCTGAAAGGCTACCAGTGGCCGTTTGATCCGAGAAAAATAGGCAATTTCGGTTCTTCCCTGATAGACATACTTGTTTACATTGAAACTCAAATAAAGGGCAGAAAAGTGTATCTTGACTTTACAAGAAATCCCGGTCATGGAAACGCCGGAGAAGATTTGGATTTTTCTCTTCTTTCCAGGGAGAGCCATGATTATCTGAAAAACTCCGGCGCATTGTTCGGTACGCCTTTTGAGAGGCTGAAGAAAATGAACCGGCCTGCCATAGATCTGTACAGGAATAACGGTATAGACCTTGAAAGGGAGTACCTTGAGATAGCAGTGTGTGCCCAGCACAACAACGGCGGGCTTCTGGGAAATATATGGTGGGAGAGCAATATACGTCACTTTTTCCCTGTCGGAGAGGTGAACGGCACTTTCGGAGTATACAGACCGGGAGGGAGCGCGTTGAACTCCACACAGGTCGGAAGCCTAAGGGCTGCGCAGTATATACATGCGAATTACAGGGGCCGGCACCTTGACAATGACGAATTCATGAGACTGGCAGGCGGACAGGTGACAACAAAGGTTGAACTTGCAAAAAGGTTTATGGCAAATTTATCGTGCAGTTCAAATGTAATGGATATGAGAAAGGCAATGCAGCAGCGGATGTCGGGTATTGGTGCGCATATAAGGACATTGGAGGGCGTTCTGCAGGGAATGGAGGAGTGTTCCTTGGAACTGGCATCTTTGGGCGGTAATATCAGAATATCGTCACCGTACGAGCTGCCACAGGCATTTATAAACAGGGACATATTGATTACACAGTATGTATATTTAAGCGCCATAAAGGAATATATTACGAAGGGCGGCAAAAGCAGGGGCTCCTACCTGATACGGGACCAGGCTGGAGAAAATTCTCTGGAAGGGCTAAAGGAAGGATTCAGGTATTCGATAGACGAAGGCAATTTGTCCGACAGGGTCTGTGAAATGGAATTCAGGATGCGGGGAGATGAAATCAGCTGCACGGCTGGATGGAAACCTGTAAGACCGGTCCCTGCCGATGATAACTGGTTTGAGAATGTTTGGAATGAGTATATGAACGGTGAAATATTCAAATGAGGACAATCATGAATAAATAAAAAAGGATGGGAGTGAAGTGCATGCAAAAAAACAGGACTTTAAATGTAGCACTTGTAGGATGCGGAGGAATAGCAAAAATATACAGGCACCGCTACACACAGATAGAAGGAGTGCAGCTGAAACAGCTTGTCGATATGGATGAAGAAACTTTGAAGCAAGTCGCGGAGGAACTGAAGGTTGAACGCTGGAGTACGGATTTTAAAGCAGCGCTGGCGGATGACATAGATGTGGTCGATATAAGCACGCCAAACCACCTTCATGCCGAACAGGCCATAGCAGCGATGAATGCCGGTAAGCATGTAATACTTCAAAAACCTATTGCACCTTCGGTAAAGGAAGCTGAAGCGATAATCGAGACAGCAAGGAGGACCGGAAGAAGAGCCGGTATGTACATGAGCATGTTTGACGGTCCGGTTTTCCACGATATTAAAAGAATGGTGGATACAGGCTTGCTGGGGGCCATATCGACTGTTCACTGCCGCGACTCGCACAAGGGCGGTTTGAACATGAAGGAGGGCAACTGGCGCAATTCACTTGAGACCACCGGAGGAGGGGCTTTTATACAGCTGGCCATACATCCGGTTAACATGGCGCAATATCTAATAGGCAGCAAAGTGGAAAGGGTTATGGCTTTCAGCAAAAACATGATGTGCCCGAATGTAGGAGGAGACGATGTAACAACCGCAGTTTGCGAATTCGGCAACGGTGTGCTGGGAACTGTAGAGGCAGCCTATTGCGCGGAACAGCTTATGCTTACAATATACGGGACAAGGGGATTTGTAAGGGTAATAAACCTTTCGGATGTATATCTGAAGCTTGATGAACCTTTTGAAGGTGAAACCATAAAGTACGAAAAGCCCGGAGAGGTATTCAACAGGAATTACGGCTACAACAACCACACTCTTGGAGGGTCATCGAATCCATACGACCAGCACGTTGCTTTCATAAAGGCGATACTTGAGGACAAACCGGTGCCTGTTCCTGTAGAGACAGGGCTTTATGACCTGAAAATAGTCCAGGCCGTATATAAATCCGCAAAGGAAAAAAGATGCGTGGAAATCAGTGAAATGTAAGAGATGTCAAAAGGGGCTGCTGTCTCC
>CALMWN010000511.1 GCA_937873555.1 uncultured Clostridia bacterium | reverse complement strand
TCTTCGTCGGCAGCGTCAGATGTGTATAAGAGACAGATACAAAGGCCCGAATACGGCGGAGGAGAGATCTGGTTCGACGATGTGCTTGTCAGAAAAGACGGACTGTTCGTACTGGACGAATTGAAGTGTTTGAATCCGGAAAACCTTAAATAAAAGATAACTAAAAATGAGTTCCACGAGGGGAACTCATTTTTAGTTATCTTCTTAATATCCATATAGACACTCTATGAAAATGATGGTAGAATGAATTGTACGTATGCAAACAATATTCATACTAACACTACGTATACTAATGATTGGGAGGGTCAACATGAAAAGAGTCACAGCATTATTACTATCAACCATCCTATTATTAAGCGGATGTAATGCGGCAAAAGATAGTTCCACTTTGAAGGACGAAGCTAAAGAGACCTCAAAGCCGCAAGAGGTGTACATCATGGCAGGAAAAATCGAGGCCGGGGAAAAAGCCGATCTGACAACAAAAATCACGGCGAAGGTTTCCAAAGTAGCTGTAGATGTGGGAGCCAAGGTTCAGAAAGGTGATCCCTTGGTCTACCTGGATGTCAAGGATATCGAGGCGCAGGTGAATCAGGCGCAGGCAGGTGTCAGTACCGCCAGGGCAAACCTTGTAAAAGTAGAGAGCGGAGCACGTCCTGAACAGGTCATACAGGCTCAGGCCGCATTGGAAAGCGCTCAAAAGAACTATGACACTTCCAAGCTCAACCTGGAAAGAACCAGACAGCTTTTTAACACCGGTGCAGTCTCACAGCAGCAGATGGATGCGACAGAAACACAGTTTGCAGCTGCTGACGCACAGTACAAAAGTGCACAGGAGCAGCTGAAGATTTTGAGTACCGGAGAGACGAAGGAAACACTGGAGGTCCTTAAGGCTCAGGTTACACAGGCTCAGGCCGCCCTGGAGCTTGCACAGACCCAGTTGGCCAATGGAACCATATATGCTCCTATAGACGGTATTGTCACATATAAAAATATAAATGAGGGTGAAGTTGTTTCTTCCGTGACCAATGCTACCTTGTTCAGCATCGTAAATACCAGTGCAATGTATATCAATGCTTATGTTCCGCCGGCACTCACCACCCAGATGAAGCAGGGACAGGGTGTCGTTATTAAAGTGTCGGAAAATCCCGATAAGAAATACCAGGGAGAAATCTCAGTCATAAATTCCGCAATAGACTCCCGCAACAAAAACGTATTGGTAAAAATCATACTTAAAGATATCGACCCGGTACTGAAGCCTGGAATGTTCGCACAAATCGCACTAAAAAACTAAGGCAGGGAGGTATATTACAATGAATGGAAAACGAAAAATATTGATTATAGCGATCCTAAGTCTCATGGTAGTCGCATTAGGCAGCATAGGAATCTATTATGGGTATGAAAATACATTTTATGTATCCACCGATGACGCAAGGATAACCGGCGATCTTGTAAAAGTAAGCCCGCAGATATCGGGAAGGCTATTGGAATTTAATGTGGATGAAGGTGATACGGTTGTAAAGGACCAGATAATGGGAAGGCAGGAAATGCTGAACCTTCCGGATACCAGCATAGACCAGTCATTGGTACGCGCCCCCATAAGCGGCATAGTTATCAGGAAGCAGGCAAATATCGGGGAAATTGATGCTCCGGGACAAACTCTTGCCATACTCATAGACCCCAATAAGCTTTATATAAGTGCCAATATAGAAGAAACAAAGCTGGGAAGATTAAGGCAGGGACAAAAGGTTGAAATTACAATTGACCAGTTCGGAAGCAGGAAATTCACTGGAAAAGTACAGTCTGTAGGCCAGGCCTCCAATTCCACCTTCGCCCTCATTCCGACCTCAACCGGAGGCACTTTTACCAAGGTCGTTCAAAAGATTCCGGTAAAAATCCAGTTTGACAGTATTGATGCCAAGCTGCTGCCCGGCACAAACGCTGTCGTTAAAATTCATATAAAATAACGGGGTGAGGAAAATGCAGGAAGTGCAGGAACAAAAGCATGACGGCTTGTATAAATGGCTTGCCCTGTTCGTTGTAGTAATAGGTACCTTTATGGCCATTCTCGACAGTGCCATTGTCAATATTGCCATTCCAAAGATAATGGCTGTGTTTGGCGTTTCGCTGGATGACGTAAAATGGATACTGACAGCATACACTCTGGCACTGGGAGCTATTATCCCTTTAACAGGATTTCTTTCCGAAATATTCGGATCAAAAAAAATATATATGTCCGCTCTGGCAATGTTTACTTTGGGGTCGCTGCTTTGCGGTTTTGCATGGAACAACACCTCCATGATAATTTTCCGTGTCATTCAGGCGCTTGGCGGCGGTATGATCATGCCGGTAGGCATGCAGATCATATTTCAGATATTTCCGCCCCATGAACGCGGAAAAGCATTGGGTTTTTGGGGAATTGCGTCCATGGCCGCCCCGGCAATCGGCCCGACTTTGGGTGGTTATATAATCGAGCATTTGGACTGGCGTCTCATCTTCACGGTAAATGTTCCGATAGGAGTTTTCGGTGTAATAATGGCAGGTCTGCTTCTTAAAAAATCGCCCACAAAGCCTTTCCACAGCTTTGATGTTATTGGATTCCTGTCGTCTACTGTCGGTATAGTCTGCATATTGTATGTTCTTGGTGAAGGCACGAACATAGACTGGGGAGATATAAAAAATCCACTGCTGATGGTGCTGGGATGTATAAGTCTTGTGTTGTTTGTTGTAAATGAGCTTTCGCATCCCAATCCCCTGCTTGAATTACGTATTTTCAAGGCCCTGAATTTTACAATCAGCCAGCTTGTCACCTGCATCACAACACTTGCACTGATGGGCGGGGTATATGTTCTGCCTTTATTCCTGCAGAATATCAGAGGCTATACGGCTATGGAGACCGGTGTGATTCTCTTTCCATCCGCTATCGCTTCAGGAATAATGATGCCCATCAGCGGAGCCTTATTTGACAAGTTCGGAGCAAAGCCCGTTACCATTCCGGGACTGATAATACTGGCAGTGACCTCCTACGAATTATCGTTTTTGAGTATGGACATGACCAGAGAAACAATCACCATTATT
The DNA here is from genome assembly GCA_937873555.1 of uncultured Clostridia bacterium. Classification (GTDB taxonomy): domain Bacteria; phylum Bacillota; class Clostridia; order Acetivibrionales; family CALMWN01; genus CALMWN01. The sequence continues at coordinate 25,046 of CALMWN010000511.1, read as the reverse complement.
GCCACCATAAGAGGATTGGCCATGGGCCTGTGTATGATGCCGGTCAATACCGCCGGGATGAATTCCGTTCCCCATCATCTCGTAGGAAAAGCATCCGCACTGTCCAATACCATCCGTCAGATCATGGCATCCTTAAGTGTCACAATAATGACAACCATCCTGCAGGATAAGTTAAGCAACAACTATGCCAGGCTGGCAGAGCAAGTAACCCCTTTCAACCAAACCGCCACAGATGTGTTAAAGCAGCTGCAGGGACTGTATATGCAAAACGGGTTGTCGTCCGGCGAAGCCCAGGGTGCTGCATTTTCAACTCTGGCTGGATTTGCACAAAGACAGGCATATATAGACGCAATGGATTTTGCGGTTGCAATGACTTCTGTAGTGGTTGTAGCTGCTATAATCATGGTACTGTTCATGCAGGATAAAAAGATATCCAAAGAGCAACCTTCAGGAAACAAATCACAGGACAAGGAGTCAGCAGATGAACCAGAAGCAGGATTTACAGTCATCGCCGAATAGCTCTATAGAGAAAATACTTGCACTCTTTAAATCCATTCAGAAGAATTACAGGGATATGATATTTGAAAAGTCCAGGCAGTACGGCTTGACAGGTCCTCAAATGGGGGTGATATTCTCACTGCATCACAAGCCTTTTATAACATTGCATGAGTTGAGTGAACAAATGGGTCTGTCAAAAAGCACGACTTCAGGGATAATAGACCGGCTTGTATCACAGGGAATTGTAATCAGGGAGATACCGGAGGATAACCGGAGAATCGTAAGGCTTTCACTGTCCCAGGATTTTTTAAGGAACAACGACCTGATTGACTTAAAGAACAAGTATTTGACGGATATCCTCAGTAACGCCACTCCGGAAGATTTACAAATAATAATCTCCGGTCTGGAGAGGCTTTGCGAGTTGGTGAAGGAAAGCAGGCAGTAGGCGGGTTTCAGTGGGATTGCACCCTCACTTTTTCTTCAATAGAAATTTACACTACAAAATTTCCACAAATTAATGATGTAACAAAGTAGTACTATCCTATTGCCTCCTTCAAATCCTTTTCAAGGAGTTCCCAGCCTATGCGTTCAAGGGTGTTCCCAAACCTTTCACCCTGCTTTCCGTGCTTTTTGAAGAATCCCATGGCGGCTTCCACCACTTTATGAAGCTCTTCGGTAGAAAAAATAACAGGAAGCAGCTGCTTTCCTATAGAGATCCTGTTTCCGAAGAGTCCGCCGAAATACACCACAAACCCGCTCTTACCCTCCCAGGCAGACGACGGACATGACTTTACACAGCGGCCGCAGTAATTACAGCTGCTTTCATCATAAACCAGCTTTTTCTGCTGTTTATCCACACTGATTGACTTTGTACGGCAGACAGCTGCACAGATACCGCAGTAAGTACACTTGCTTTCCGTCCATTCCGGTTTCATAGCACCTTTTACCCCAAGGTCGTTCTCTTCTGCCTTCAGGCAGTTGTTCCGGCATCCTGTTATGCCCAGCTTGAACTTATGAGGCAGCTCCCTGGCATAGTATTTCTGATCGAACTCCTTAGCAAGTGCAGTTGTATCTATCAGACCGCTTGAACATATTGCGCTTCCCTGACATGCCGTAACCGTCCTTACCCTTGCGCCACCGGCTCCCGGCTCCAGACCCGCTTCAGCGAGTTCCCTTTTTACCGCTTCAATATCTTCAAGCTTTATAAAAGGAATTTCTATACTCTGTCTTGAGGTCATATGGATATAGCCCTGCCCGTATTTTTGCGAGATTTCATGAACCTTCTGCAGCTGTTCAGATTTGATCTGTCCACCTACAATCCGGAGCCTCATTGAAAAGTTGTTCTTTTGTACCTGATGCATAAATCCGGACTTTTTCAATTCCTTGTAATCTGCCTGTGCCATAATTATTCTCCTTTGATATCAATTGTTCCCCCGACAATTTTCTTTTTTGTTCAAGCCCTTCGCTGCAGCATGCTCTGCTATCTATGATAATACCACATTACCTTTCCATATTTCAAATCCCAGGCACTTGTCCATACTCCATCATGCCCTGTCCAGGCCCATCTCTGTCTTTTCCCATATCACTATCAGTGTCAAATAGAACGTTACCTTTTTCAATATGCCAATCACTGCCGTATTCAGCTTTTACAGCAATACCGTTACAGGTAATAATCAATTATGATCTCATGTTTTCTAAGAAGTTCACATGCTGCATTTACAGCCCCGTCGACGTCTGTCCCGCTGACCGCCGCATCTGGCTGGAAGCTGTTGAAGGGTGAATCACCGGTGTTTACGATCAGAATCTCGTTTGGCTGGTTTAATAGCTTGAGTTTACCGGCTTCATAGTCATCCAGGTTGAAAACCGAAGTAATGAAAATTTGTCCAGAATCTGTAAATATCCTTGCCAGTTCACCTATATGCCTTATATGTTCATCTCTTCCTTCATAACCGGAAACGGCATCTGATGCAAGCCCATGCATGAGGCTGGAAACGCCAAGGTAATAGGCCTTGTACTTCATATCGAACAGCTTTTTTTCCAGTTCCTTTCCTATATCCTGTATGGTTTTTTCGCTGCCCTCGCTGCCTGAGGTTATGACTACAAATTTTGACTTGTGTTGATAAGCCTCTTCTCTTTCATATGACGATATGGAACTTCTGTCCCATAGGAATTCCCTGTCCCTTACATGCTCAACCAGGGTATTTTCGGTGTCCGGTACGCATTCAAGTATGATTCCCCCGCCGGATATTTCGTAGTTGTCCACTATTACAAACCTTCCTGTCAGTTCTATCTCTGAAATCAGGTCGAAAGCTATGGGCTTCGAAGTCTCAAGAATACATTCGGCAACGTCATGCCTCTCCACTCTGTCTTTAAATGTATCTATGTCAAGTTCCGCAGCATCTATGATGCTTAAAATGTCAACCAGCTTTACACCGATTCTCATTGACCCTATTTTCAGCTTGTAGGTCTTGTTTTTTATGAATGGCGACTTTCCCACCCAGAATATGTTTGCCCTGAAGCGGGAGCTTACTGAAGGCAGTTTTTCTTCAGCCTTTACCATAAGTTCACCTGGCTGTATGTAGATCTGCGTCTTCAAGGTTACCCCTATGGCTTCATCAGCACCAGCACCAGCCCTAGGTTTTACATTAAGGCCCTCGATGCTGTTTATGACGGATTTTTTTCTTGAGGGCAGGAAAACAACCTCATCACCGCTTTTTATATTACCGCATAAAACCGTCCCTGCCACTATCCTTCTGTCATCGCCTGACTCGGTAAACTTGTAGATATCCTGTACAGGCATGCGCAGCGGCAGTTCCAGGCTGCCCTTCTTGTTGGCAAAGCTGTCCAGCTGTTTCAATACAGTCGGCCCTTCATACCAGGAAGTGTTTTCAGATTCATTCGCAATATTGTCACCGTTGAATGCACTTATAGGAATGAAATTTACCGGTCTAATATTCACCTTCCGTAAAAACTCGGTAAACTCGGTGCTTATTGAGTTAAAGACATCCTTGTCGAAATTTACGAGGTCCATCTTGTTTACCAGTACCACAACCTGCTTGATGCCGAGCATGGATACAATATGTCCGTGCCTTTTTGAATTCTCCTGTATTCCCTCCTTAGCATCTATTACAAGGAGCGCAGCTTCCGCCCTGGATGCCCCTGTAACCATGTTCTTCAAGAATTCGATGTGCCCCGGTGCATCTATAATTATATAATCCCTTTTTCGAGTTTTGAAAAAGCTTCTTGCCGTATCGATGGTTATACCCTGAGCCTGTTCATCCTTTAGTGCGTCAAGGAGAAAAGCATATTCAAACGGCCGGGAATTCTTTCTGCAGTATTCCTTTACCGATTCCAGCTTGCCTTCCGGCAAGGAACCGGTATCCGCCAGCAGCCTTCCTATAACCGTACTTTTGCCATGATCCACATGTCCGACTATTACAATATTCATGGCCTCTCGAGTATTTGGCACAATTTTATATTTTTCATCATTAATATTCATAGTTTTTCTCCATTTACCTTTTATTTTATGGCTGATGGCTGATGGCTGAATGTTTAAACTGCTCCTGCTGCATTTTTCAGTCTTTCCAGCCTTCAACTATCAGCTTTCAGCCTTACCGTATGATGCTTCTCACCAGATGCGAAGCATCTCTCAACATGGGCGCAGCCCATCTCAACAAGCGCTCGCGCTTCTCAGCTATCAGCCAATAGCCAGTTGCCAACAGCCTACATATACCCGCCTCTTCTCAGTGTCTCAAGTCCCCCGCCGTCGTCCTTGTCCTGTGCACGGCCGGACCTTTCTGCAATATGTGCAAATTTTCCGCTTTTCAGCTCTTCAATGATTTCACTGACATTCTTTGCATTTGAATCCACAGGGAAGGTACAGGGATAGCACCCCAGCGACCTGTAGCGTTTGCCGTTACCCTGATCGAAATAAAGTGATGTAACGGGAATGTTCTCTCTTTCGATATATTCCCAGATATTCAGCTCTGTCCAGTCAAGCAAAGGATGAACCCTTATGTGCGTTCCGGGAACAAAATCGGTTTTGAACTGGTTCCAGAATTCCGGAGGTTGATCTCCGACATCCCAGTCATTTTCCTTGTCCCTCGGTGAGAAATACCTCTCCTTGGAACGGCTTCCCTCTTCATCAGCCCTTACACCCACTATCACGCCCGTATACTTCTCCTTGTTTTTGTCAACAACATATTTTCCGGTATTGAGGTCCATGACGTACCTGGTCCATTCACATGCCAGTGTGTTCTTCAAAGCTTCCGACTTCAAGGACCGGCAGCAGCTTATACGATCTGTGTTACCGTCGGGAAAGGTTTTTTTATGCGCCAGAGCCTCACTGTTTTCACCGTAAATCATGGTCAGTTTCCACTTAAGCGCCAGATCGTCCCTGTATGAGATCATTTCCGGTATCTTATAGTGTGTATCTATATGTACCAGAGGTATCGGCACATGCCCGAAGAAAGCCTTCCTTGCCAGCCATAAGAGTACCGTGCTGTCCTTTCCTATAGACCACAGCATACATATTTTCTTAAATTCCCTGTACGCCTCTCTCAGTATAAAAACGCTTTGTGCTTCCAACTTATCCAGATGATCCATATTTATCCCCCTCTTTGTGTTAATTGATAATGTTAGTGTCGCCGTGTCCTGATACATGAAGCCCGCATTCTTTCTTGCCGGGGCTCTCCCACCACCATCTTCCGCTCCGCACGTCTTCTCCTGGCTTTACTGCCCTGGTACAGGGCTGGCAGCCTATACTGCGGAAGCCGTTGTTGTAAAGGCTGCTGTAGGGTACATTATACTTCCGTATATATTCCCACACCTGCTCCTCACTCCAGAAAGCAATAGGGTTAATCTTATATATCGAATGGTTTGAGTCCCATTCAAAAATGTTTATTTCCTGACGTGTTTGGGATTGGTCCCTCCTCAAGCCGCATATCCATCCTCCTACTGTGGACAGAACCCTCTTTAGAGGCTTTACCTTCCTGACCTCACAGCATTTCTTCCGAAGTTCCGGACTTTCGTAGAAAAGGTTTGCCCCATGCCTGGAAACCATTGCCTCCAAGTCTTCATGCGACGGGGCATAAATCTCATAGTTGAACCCATATCTCTCCATGGTTTCGTCCATCAGGTCATAGGTCTTCTGAAAATGCCTGCCTGTGTCGATGAAAAAAATCCTTGCCCTGAAGTCGATTTTAAGAAGCATGTCGGTGAGCACCTGGTCTTCTATTGAAAGGCTTGATGCAAGTGTAATTTTTGATATGCCGATTTTCTCAACAGCATGCCTGATGGCATCTTCTGCACTTTTTGCAGCATATTCGGTGTTTAATGCCTCAAGATTCAATTCGTTCATTCTTACCTCCGTATATCCTTTGTGCCGGATAACTGCCACATTTGGCACAAAATGCTTTTTGGATTTGATTTATTTGATTTCATTAAAACCTTTTTCTTTTAGTACCTTGTTCAATATATCAAGATTGAAAATATTCTTCATATTTCATCCCTCCATTCTATAGTTTACATATATGTTTACTCGGAATTGATTTTTTTAAAATCCTCATTTTTAATGAGGATTTTAAGTGCACATATTATATCCAAGTAATCCAATCTGTTTTGTTGCTTATAGATATATTAATAGCTTTAACATGATTTGTCAATGTATTCTTTCATATACAAAAGCTATCTCTTTCGAGGTAAATATTATACCATTCCGGCATCAACCGTAATATGGCAACTTTTATGGTTTTCCCAGTGACAAAAAAAGGGCTAGTCTGTTGACTAGCCAATGTAAAGGGGGTCAAAATGTATTTTGTGAGGTCATTAATATTATTGACCATATATCGCATTTTATACACGTATTAGAAATTTTTTATCAACTGTTTTCCGTGGACACAATTCCATATATTGTCATGCTTTCCCGGGTAAAAAAATCATATGTAGATAATATATTACCCTTCACCTGCTAATAATATCATAAATCCCAAATTAAATTTTAAGTCTGAAAGGAAGATTTGCCAGATGGATGAAAATACAAAAACCATGAATGCGGAAAACCTCAATATTGACTCGACTTTGCAGGATATTGCGGACAACCTTAAAAAAGGAGAAACCCTGATATTGGACATAGGAAACAACCATTTCCATCAGACGGACGCCATATATGACACACTGGTCCTTAAAGGCTATGATGTCAAGAAATCCTTCAAGAATGGAAGAAACCAGATTATAGTAAGCATTAGCAGCAGGTATTGAAGCAATGCATAACCGTATTCATACAAGGGACAGCTTGAAGTATCTTTTTGGTGATACCCCGTATGCTTTTTTAAAGGACCTGATAAAATTTGAGTAATCCTCAAAACCGCACTTGATGCACACCTCAGTCAGCGGGATTCCCTCCCTGAGAAGTGCTTTTGCCATGATAAGCCTTTTTTTCTGTATATACTGGTGGATTGTATAACCCGCATGCCTTTTAAACTCACGCAGAAGGTGGTATTTACTCATATAAAACCTTAATGACAGAGCGTCAAGGGACAAATCCGCATGGAGGTTGTTATTTATATAGCGTATGACGCTGTTGACCTTTTCATTATATTCTATCTCGAATTCCACACCCTCATCCTGCGTATCCTGAAAAGCTCTGTTCAAAAAAACTATCAGCTCGGTAAGGTATATGTTTTTAAGGATATCTGAGCCAAAGCTGGTGCTTTTGCATGCCTTTTCAAACTTTGAAATAGTCCCCCTGATGCTGTTCAAGGTTTCTGCATTCGGGCGGAGCAGGTTATATTTGTTCCTTGAGGATGATTCGAAGCACATTGACAGGTCGCAGTCCTCCCTGCTCTGCTTGGTTATAAAGCCGGGATTTACCCACACAACCATTCTTTCATAAGATTCCGCCGACTCTATGATCGGTTTGTGGAGAACACTGTTATTAATCAAAATAATGTCTCCGGGTCTCAGCTTGTACGATTTACCCTCTATCAGGTACGTTACCCTTCCCGAAATGAAAAAGTATATCTCATAAAACTCATGGTTGTGATATTCAATTTCCATAGTTGATTCATCTTTGTAATGAAAAAATTCAAAGTCAGGTGTTACCATATATTGTCTTGGGCTGAAATCCTGCTGAAACCTATCCATGAAATCACCTTGAAAATGAAACTGGAAGACAGTACTTGCGCCTATCCCTGTAATATTATCATATCGCAACTTTTACAATAAAACAAGCAATTTACGCAAAGAAACTTGTAAATAGTTAATATAAAATTATTTTAGAAAATTATGCACATTTTAGTATACTTGAACAAATCATCAGGTGTGATTCACTTTAAAATGTAATATAATAAGTGTGCAAACTCCAATTATATTGAATACGCGAAAGATTCTATATTAATAAACTGCCCTTGGACCATGTGCAGTTTATACATCAAAAAGGTTCTTTGCGTATTCAATGAATCAAGGTAAATATTTTACGATATCAAGAAAATTGTAATATGTTTATCGTAAAATATATAGTTAATTGCCTAATAAATGCATCAGCTGAGTAAATACCGGATAATTAATATTGTTATACTAATAAATAATTATCTGTCAATTTCCTGTTTATGAAAATCAACCATATAAGGAGGAAGTACAATGTCTAAACCAAGAAATGTAGTAGTCGCACAATCCGGTGGCCCTACTCCGGTTATAAACAACTCCCTCAGAGGTGTAATCGAAGCCTGTAAGGCTTATGGAGACAAGTTCGGGACAGTTTACGCCGGGTATCACGGAGTGGAAGGAATACTTAAAGAAGAACTGCTTGATTTAAGCAATCAGCCCGAAGACGAAATCTCTCTCTTAAGGACGACACCAACTGCCGGTTCCATCGGTACCTGCCGTTACAAACTGAAAAAGAATCAGCAGGAGGACTTCGACAGGGTAATTGAGGTTCTTAAAGCTCACGATATCGGATATCTGTTCTACATAGGCGGTAACGATTCAATGGATACCGCAAATAAAATAAGCATTATGGCACGTGAAAAGGGCCTGGATCTGATCGCCACCGGTGTTCCCAAAACCATAGACAATGACGTTGGAGATTCTGAATTCAAACTCATCGACCATACTCCCGGTTACGGAAGCGTAGCGCGTTACTGGGCTACGGCAGTTCAGAATGCAAATGAAGAAAATGCAGGCTCCAGTCCTGCGGACCCAGTGCTTGTATTGCAGGCTATGGGTAGGCAGATAGGCTTTATTCCGGCTGCTGCAAGGTTGGCTGACCCGAAGAGAGAGCTTCCTTTGCAGATATACATGGTTGAATCCAAAGTAAGTCTTGAAGAGCTCGGTGAAAAGGTTAATGCACAGTTGAAAGAATCCGGCAGAGTAATTGTTGTTGTTGGAGAAGGTATGGATGTAGGAAGCCTTGGTGAGACAAAAGACTCCTTCGGTCATACCCAGTTCAGTGCCAGCCAGATTACAGTCGCACAAACAGTTGTAAATTACCTCAACAAGGTTGGCTTGAAAGCCCGTGGTGCTGCAAGGTGCCAGGTTTCAGGCACAGATCAGCGCGGCTGTATAAATCTTGCTTCTCCTGTTGACCTTGATGAAGCATACAAACTGGGCCAGAAGGCGGTACAGATCGCTGCTGAAGACGGCAACGGGTACATGTCCACAATCCTTAGAAAACCAGGTTTGATATACAATGTTTACTATGACAAGGTATCCCTTGAGCTGGTTGCAAATTCAGAACGTTCCTTCCCGGAAAGCTGGATTGCTCCAAGCAGGATCGACGTGACAGACGACTTCGTAAAATATGCAAAACCATTAATTGGAGAAGATTGGGTAAGCATTCCAATGGTCGGAGGTTTAATGCGCTTTGCAAGGTTAAAACCGATATTTGCCGAAAAGAAACTGAAACCTTATGTACCCCAGGCTATCAGATAAGTATTGAATAATAAAATAAATATTCAAATATTGAAAATCGCTGCAGCAGCTTCTCGTATAAAACACACCACCTGCACGGTTTTCCAAGTTAAGGAGAGGATAATAATATGAGCGATCCAGCAATTGCACTAAAGACTTTAAAAAGAGAAAAGGATTTTCTGGTTTGTATCGACTCCGACGGTTGTGCCTTCGACGCCATGGAAATCAAGCACAAGGAGTGTTTTGCACCGGTAATCATCAGGGAATGGGGATTGCAGGCTATTTCCAAATACGCGAGAGAAGCTGCAGAGTTTGTAAACCTGTATTCCGAATGGAGGGGTGCAAACCGTTTCCCCGCACTGTTCAAAGTATTTGACCTTCTTGAAGACAGAGATGAAGTTAAGAACCGTGGATTCAAGCTGCCTGATATAGCTGCCCTCCGTAAATGGGCCGAGACCGAACCAAACCTTGCCAATCCCGCTTTGGAAGAAGCTGTGAAAAAGACAGGAGACCCTGTTCTGACAAGAGCCCTCAAGTGGTCAAAGGCAGTAAATGCCACAATTTCAGATATGGTTCACGGTGTTCCTCCATTCCCCTATGTACGTGAAAGCCTTGAAAAAATTACGAAATTTGCTGATGTAATCGTAGTTTCAGCTACTCCCGGCGAAGCTTTAGTCCGTGAATGGAATGAACATGGAATTGCCAAATATGTGAAGGTAATAGCCGGACAGGAAATGGGAACCAAGACGGCTCATATCAGCTATGCAAAAGCTGCCGGCGGATATGCGGATGATCACATCATTAAGCTGGGCGATGCATTGGGTGATTTGAAAGCTGCCAAAGCCAACAATGCACTTTTCAACCCGATCAATCCGGGCAGCGAGGATGCTTCATGGAAGAGATTCCTTGAAGAAGGTGCTGACAAATTCTTCAAGGGTGAATTCAAGGGAGCATATGAGGATAAGCTGATTGAAGACTTCAAAAAGCTGCTGCCTTCAACACCTCCATGGAAAAACAAGGGTTGCTGCTGCGGATAATGACAATGATAATACATGAATGAAATCTGATTAATAAACAATATTTACCGTTTTAGGAGGAAAAATAAATTATGAGTAAAGCTGATATAGGTTTGATAGGACTTGCGGTTATGGGTGAAAACCTTGTAATGAATATGGAAAGCAAGGGCTTCACGGTAGCAGTGTACAACCGCAGCACAGACAAGGTTAAAAACTTCGTTGAAGGCCGTGCCAAAGGCAAGAACATAATCGGAGCATATTCCATACAGGAACTTGTCGATTCATTGAAGGCTCCCCGTAAAATTATGCTCATGGTTAAAGCAGGCCAGCCGGTTGACGATTTCATCGATTTGCTTATACCATACCTGTCAAAGGGCGATATAATAATAGACGGCGGTAACTCTCACTTCCCCGATACCACACGCCGTACAAAGTATGTTGAAGAAAAGGGAATGCTCTATATTGGTACCGGAGTTTCCGGCGGAGAAGAGGGCGCACTTACAGGTCCAAGCATTATGCCTGGTGGGTCACCCGCTGCATGGCCGTCAGTTAAACCTATCCTTCAAGCCATTTCAGCAAAAGTTGAAGATGGAAGCCCCTGCTGCGACTGGGTTGGAGAAAACGGCGCAGGCCACTTCGTTAAAATGGTTCATAACGGTATTGAATACGGCGATATGCAGCTTATATGCGAAGCCTACCAGCTTATGAGAGACCTTCTGGGTATGTCTGCGGATGAAATGCATGAAGTATTCAAGGAATGGAACAAGGGCGAACTTGACAGCTATCTTGTAGAAATCACACGGGATATCCTTGCATATAAGGACACTGACGGCAAGCCGATCGTTGACAAGATACTTGATACTGCCGGACAAAAGGGTACAGGCAAATGGACCGGTATAGCCGCTCTTGATGAAGGCGTTCCGCTTACTCTGATAGGTGAAGCGGTGTTTGCCCGCTGTCTGTCTGCTATAAAGGATGAAAGGGTAATAGCTTCCAAGGTTCTGTCAGGACCGAAGCCCAAGTTTGAAGGCGACAAGAAGGCATTTATCGAAGATATCAAGAATGCTCTCTACGCATCAAAGATAGTTTCATATGCTCAGGGCTATACACTTATGAGTGCTGCAGCTGCAACCTATGGCTGGAACCTCAATTACGGCGGAATCGCCCTTATGTGGCGCGGCGGCTGTATCATCAGGTCGGTATTCCTCGGTAAAATCAAAGAAGCCTTTGATAAGAATCCCGGTTTGACCAATCTCCTGTTAGACCCGTTCTTCAAGGAGAAGGTGGAAGCCTGCCAGGCAAGCTGGAGAAGAGTAACCGCAGCAGCTTTGACAAATGGTATCCCTGTGCCGGCCTTTACAACTGCTCTGTGCTACTATGACGGTTACAGGTCCGAGTTCCTGCCCGCGAATCTGTTGCAGGCGCAGCGCGACTACTTCGGTGCACATACTTACGAACGCCTCGACAAGCCGCGTAAGGAATTCTACCACACCAACTGGACCGGACGTGGAGGATCAACTTCTGCTTCAACCTACATTGTATAATACAAGACTTAAAGCATTGACTTTAGCAAAATATATGGAAATCATCTTAAGACCCGATTGGAGAAGTTCTTTTATGAGCTTCTCCATCTCTATATAATTTGCTTGTATAGTTGGTATAAATTAACTAAGGTATAAGTTTATGATGTCATATCCCATAAAAGAAAATGGAGGTTTAGCGAATGGTTGAAATAGTTAAAAAGGCTTCGGGGAATAAGGGAATAAGTGATGCTGAACTGAAGGAAGCTCTTGTCCAGGCCATAAAGGATAGAAAGGGTTCACTTAAAAAGGTACTGCTCCTTCCTCCCGATCTGACAAGAATGCACTCAGGAGCAGGAAAAATTACAGCCATGTACTACAACATGCTTAAGGATACCTGCAAGGTTGAGATAATGCCTGCACTTGGTACCCATGACCCCATGACCGAACACGAATGCCGTGAATTCTTCGGTGATGACGTGCCTATGAGCAGCATAGTGGCGCACAACTGGAGAAATGACATTGTAAAAATAGGACAGATTCCGGGTGAATATGTAAAGAGCGTATCTGACGGGCTTCTTGACTACTCCATAGACGTCGAGGTCAACAAACGCCTGATGGACAAGTCCTATGACCTCATCATCTCCGTTGGACAGGTGGTTCCTCATGAGGTCGTCGGAATGGCCAACTACAGTAAGAATATATTCGTCGGCTGCGGTGGTAAAAGTATCATAAACAAGTCCCATTTTCTCGGTGCAGTTTATGGCATGGAAAGAATGATGGGAAGAGCGGACACCCCTGTAAGAAAGGTATTTGACTACGCTGAAGAAAACTTCCTGAAGGATGTTCCTCTCATGTATGTCCTGACAGTTACCACAGTAACCCAGGGCAATGTAAACCTTGAAGGCCTGTTTATCGGGCGCAACAGGAAATTGTTCGAGCAAGCCGTTGAATTAAGCCAGCAGAAAAACCTCACCTTCCTTGACAAACCCTTGAAAAAGGTGGTTGTATATCTGGACGAAAGAGAATTCAAAAGCTCCTGGCTTGTCTACAGAGCTGTTTATAGAACCAGAATGGCTATCGCAGACGACGGTGAGCTTATCATCCTTGCACCCGGTGTCAGAAAGTTCGGAGAAGATGACAAAATCGGTGAATTGATAAGGAAATACGGCTATGTAGGAAGGATAAAGATCCTGGAACTCTATAAGGATAATGCCAACCTGCAGGAAAACATGTCTGCTGCAGCTCATCTGATTCATGGCTCTTCCGATGGAAGATTCTCCATCACATATGCAGTTGAAAAGCTGTCGAAAGAGGATGTAGAAGGCGTTAACTTCAAGTACATGTCCCTTGCAGAAGCCTATAAGAAATATGACCCGTCCAAATTGCAGGATGGCTTCAATAAACTTGAAAATGGTGAAGAGATCTTCTATATAAGCAATCCTGCCATAGGCCTTTGGGCAGACAAAAGCAAGTTTTAATAACTGATAAGTCTGTATCCACTAAATAAATCTGTATGTAGAGGTGATTTATAGTGCGAATAGGAGTTTGTATTAATTTTGACCGTATACCGATGGCTGCACAGGCAGGCTTTGATTACATCGAACTGCCGATTGCAAAGCTTGTTGATCTTTCTGAAGACGAATTCAATACTGTCAAAAATACCATTAATAATTCCGGTATAAAGTGTGAAGCAGGCAATATTTTTTTTCCCAGGGAATTAAAAATTGTCGGTCCTGACGTTGACAAGAAGAAAATAACCGAACATGCAAAAAAAGCTTCTGAGAGGCTTGGAGCTCTTGGAGCAAAGGCTGCAGTCCTTGGAAGCGGCTCTTCCAGAATGGTTCCGGAGGGCTGGAGCATGGAAAAGGCCATCGAACAGTTTTCAGAAGCTGCTGCTATTATCGGCTCTGAAACATCCAGATACGGGGTGGTTACCGTACTGGAGCATCTCAATAAGACCGAAACCAACTTCCTTAACTCTGTGTCTGAAGCCCTTGATTTGGCCAGGAAATTGAACCTTCCCAATGTACAGCTTCTGGTTGACCTTTATCACATGAGAAGGGAATCTGAGGATATGGACATCATACCGGAAGCTGGCAAGCTTTTAAAGCATGCACACATTGCAAACAGTCATGGAAGGGTATATCCTTTAAATTCCGGAGAGGAACCGTATGAGGTATTCTTCGTAGCTTTAAAAAAGGCAGGCTATGATGAAAGAATCAGTATAGAAGCATCGACAAACGATTTTGAGAATGACTCACGGAATTCATTGAAGTTCCTTAGGTCTTTGGTGAAATAACTGCAGGGAACGTCGCCCTCGTCGTTCTGAAATAATAAAAACAGCGGGATTAAAGTACCACTTTTCTCCCGCTGTTTTTGCACTTTTGTATGTGATTCTAAATTTATGAGGCAAGCTTTCCCATAAAATTATTGCTTTATTCCTCATTCAAAACTCACAAACTCCCTGTTTTTTGAAGAAGCATATATTTTTTCAATCATCATGAGAGCTGTTATTCCCTGTTTTCCATCGACTGGAAACGATCTGCCTTCCAAAAGCTTTATGTAAAAATCCTCTATGAGTCTTTTATGGCTTTCCCCCCAATATGCCTTCTCCCCGGAGCCTGTTCCATCTTCCGATACACTCTCTGTCCTTCCGTCCCGGTAGGTGATGGTCAAGTCATTATCCAACCTGAAAACAGCATTTTCACATATTATTTCTATTTGAACAGGTGAATTTGCCGTATAGCAGTTTGTTGCATAAAATAACGCTGCTGCACCCGATTTAAAACCGATCACTGCATCAGCAGTATCTTCAACTTCAATTATTCCGCTTAAAAGGTTTGTAGAAGTATTTCCTTTTATCCTGTCCATATCCCCCAGGAACCACTGCAGCAGATCAAGGGTATGAATGGACTGGTTGATCAATACTCCTCCGCCTTCCTTCTCCCATGTACCTCTCCATCCGCTTTCCGTATAGTATTTCTCATCCCTGTGCCATGTTACAAAAGCTTTGGCTCCGATAACCCTGCCTGCCGTGCCTGAATCAAGCAGTTCCTTTATTCTTTGCGAGGTATTGTTATATCTGTTTTGAAAGCATACGCCCAGACGTTTTCCGGTTTCCTCAGATATCTTCAGCATTTCCTTTGCTGCATGAACTGAAATACCCATGGGCTTTTCAGTGAGCACATGCTTCCCTTTTTTCATTGCTTCAATAGCCATGGGAGCATGTAGATAGTGGGGTGTACATATATGTACTGCATCCACGCTGCTGTCTTTCATCATCTCCATATAATCGGTATAGTATTTGCAGCCATATTTTTCAGCTGATTCTCTAGCTCTTTCTTCATTAATGTCTACTACTGACACTAGTCTTGTATACCGGCTTTTTGAAAGAGTTTCTGCATGCTTGCCGTGAATTATCCCGCATCCGATTATTGAAACATTCATTATCCTATTTGTATTCATATCATCATCCAAATCAAAATATTTTTTACTGAATTAAATTCCTTTCAATTTAGTTCACCCTATAGTCCTCCTAAATTTAACAGGCAGATACTATAGGGTGAACTTTAATATTAATGTGTCCCTTTTATATCAAGGGTTTTAACCGGTTTTACTTCCTTCTTGAAGGTGGAGCTTTTAATCTTCTCCTGCAGCTTTTCGTAGTACAGCTCCTCATTGACAGGTATATCAACCCAGTTGTCCGTCCAAGCCGAAAGGTGTATTGCGTTGGATATCTGCAATCCGTTAATGCCTTCGATACCCGGTGCAAGAAGAGGAGTACCTTTAAGAACAGCATTTGCAAAGTTTGCCATAATTCCAGGATGCTTTGTTTCCTTACCCTCTATCGGGATCTCACATTTCCAGCATTCCGGCTTTCCAAAACCGCCTGTCCACTCACTGTTGAATTTGCGCTCCGATACACGCAGTCTCCAGAAGGTCATCTTATCATCTTCAATTACTATCTTGCCGTTGTTTCCGGTTACCTCAAAGCGGTTTGTGCCGGGTGCATCAGCCGTTGAAGTCACGTATACTCCGGTAGCACCGTTTTCATATTCCACATATGCTGTAACATCATCTTCAACTTCGATATTATGATATTTGCCGAAGCCGCAGAAAGCGCGTACGCGTATGGGCATTCCGCAGGTCCACTGCCAAAGGTCAAGGTTGTGGGGGTTCTGATTGATAAGCGTTCCACCGCCTTCACCATCCCAGGTTGCGCGCCATCCGCCCGAATCAAAATAGCTCTGGGGCCTGTACCAATTGGTGATGATCCAGTTTGTCCTTTTCAGATCCCCCAGTTCTCCTGACTGCACCAGATCCCTCAACTTCTGGAATAAAGGATTGGTGCGCTGGTTGTACATAATACCGAATACCTTTCCACTCTTGGCCGCAACTTCATTCATTTCCCTTACCTGCTTTGTATAAACTCCTGCAGGCTTTTCAATCAGTACATGCAGCCCATACTTGAAAGCCTTGATTGCGAGGGTTGGGTGGTCATAATGAGGAGTTGCCACCAAAACAGCGTCCACTGCCCTTGCTTCAAAAAGCGCGTCCGGATTGTTAAAAGTCTGGATTTTTTCTCCCAGGTTCTCTTTTGCCCATTTCAATCTTTCATCGCTGATGTCACAAACAGCAACGAGTTCAACATTCGGTACTTCGTTTTTGATCAGGTATTTTGCATGCCCGGTACCCATATTGCCGATACCGATAATTCCAAGACGTATCTTGCTCATATTTACCTCCTGTCGTGATAATATATATTTATTTTCTTACTTTTGAATCCCGTTGATTATTTTTCTTAAAGCATCCACAGCCATTGCAAACTTCTTCGGACCGCCATCCGGCATATCATTGATTTCAGAATCCGGCTCAAGATCAGCAAAGCCGACAAACTTGCCGAGATGAGGTTCTAATGACAGGAATCCGTCATAGCCTTCATTGTAAAGCTGATGAATGATTTCCTTCACTTTTCCGTCCCCATATCCTGCAGGAACCACATGTCCGTCACTGAAGACCGCATCCTTTATATGCATGTAAACTACATATTCCCTTAAAAGCTCAAATGCAGAGGGATAGGTTTTGACATTGCACTGCACAAAGTTTGCAGGATCGAATACCGCTTTCAAATAGCTGCAGTTCATTGTTTTGAGTAAATCAAGGCATCTCTCTGCAGTATCCCCATAGATTTCCTTTTCATTCTCATGCAGCAGTATAAGCCCGGTTCCTTCAGCAGCCTTAATGAATTCTCTCCACCTTTCCATTACTTCATCCCTGTATTTCGCAGGATCTTCACCATGAGGAATAAAAAAGCTGAACATTCTGATGTACTTCGTCTCCAGTATCCTGGCAATTTCCATGGTATGCCTGAATAGCTCCAGGTGCGGAGCAAAATCCTCAGTAATCTTTATTTTACCGATTGGAGAGCCTATTGCCGATATCTTGAAGCCCCTGGCATCCAGCTGCTTCTTGATATCCCTTACCTCATCCAGTGAATACTGCGTAAGATTTTTGCCGTTAACACCCCTCATTTCTATGTAGTTTATCCCATGCTGTTCCAGCACATCCATCTGGGTTTTCAAGTCAGCATCAATTTCATCGGCAAAGGCACTTAAAATAAACCTGCTCATCACAACACCTACCTTGCAATTTTTTTGATGTATTCAAGAAAATTTAATTTAATAACCTATATACTTTACTATTTTATTGTATAATAAAAGCATAATCCATGCTTTTTTTGACGAAAATAATGCTTTTTTTGTCATTATAAAAAAGGAGGTTAATTATGCTGGAATTATACTATTCGGATATTGCAAACAGCATCCGGTATGCATACAGTAAAGGTGAAATAGCCCAGCAATCAGATTTCCATCTTCATGACCGGTTTGAAATATACTTCTTCATTTCGGGAGATGTGAATTATTTTATAGAGAAAAAAATG
This sequence comes from uncultured Clostridia bacterium, assembly GCA_937873555.1. Classification (GTDB taxonomy): domain Bacteria; phylum Bacillota; class Clostridia; order Acetivibrionales; family CALMWN01; genus CALMWN01. Next base: position 7,161 of record CALMWN010000511.1, on the reverse strand, counting down.
TATCCTCTGAAATATGGTGATCTGCTTATTATTAATGACCACGAAATTCATAAGCCTTCTTTTCTTTCCAACAATACTTACGAACGGATAACCATCCACTTCAATCCATCAATACCGAAACTATTGGGTTCACCGGATTTTGACCTCCTCCACTGTTTTACATGCAGGCCGAAAGGTGAACAGAACAAAATAAACCTTGATTCCGATCAGATCAAGAAAATTCTTGAGCTTTTCCATAAAATAGAGAATTCCGGAAAAAGCAATTCGGACGGAAGCGATGTTTTAAAGCTTACATATTTTATAGAATTACTGGTTTTCATAAACAGGGCATTCCTTAGTATCAAACAGGAAAAGGAACATCCGAATGTACCGGAAAAATTGATTCCGATCCTTGATTACATCGATAAGAATCCGGAGAGTGACCTTTCCCTGGAAGGCCTTGAACAAAAATTCTATATTGACAGGTTCTATTTAAGCCACCTGTTTAAGAAAAGCACAGGAGTGAACATACATGAGTATATAATTTTAAAAAGGATATCGCAGGCCAAAAAGCTGCTTTCCGAAGGTCTTAATGTAACTGACACCTGTCAGGCGTCAGGGTTTAACGATTATTCAAACTTCATAAGGATATTCAGGAAAACTGTGGGCACATCACCCGGACAATTCCGGAAAGACCACACAGGTTAGTGCTTTTTAACATACCTTATAATTAATTTTTCAAATGTTAAAAAGCACACCCAATTAAACTCGCCGAAAGCATAATTTATTTCTAAGAAATAAATTATGTGAAATGGCATTAGTGCTTTTTAACATTTTTCTAGCCCGCATTGCCCCCTATTGTAAACCTGTACTCAAGATTTGCAAACATTATCAGGTCTCCGTCCCGTAAATGGTATTCAACTCCGCCCTCGAGCTTTTTACCGTTTAAATGAGTGCCGTTTACGGAGTTCTTATCAACGGCATAATAATCACCATTTCTGAAAATGATCTCTGCCTGAACTCTGCCGATGGATTTTTCATCTATGACCATATCCGATACTTCCGGGCTCCTGCCTATTATGAATCCATTCTTTGAAACCTTGTATCCGTCCATCCTACCGTCAATTTCCCGGTGCAGGAATGCACCTGAAGGTTTCTCTCCATCAAGCCTGGCAGTTTCCTCTGCAAAATGCTTCATACCGTCTTTATTCCTGTTCCCTGCCCTTAATTCCTCATCCCGGGAAGCAAGCTGTTCGTACAAACCATCCTCCAGCATTTCTCTGTTCACTTTGGAATGGCATTGAAGCCTTTTCACACTTTTTTTAGTTTTTACCGGTTCCGGATTTCCGTTGTTCCTTCTATTTGGATCGATGAAATACTTATATACCAGCAAATCAACAGACAGCACCAGAATACTGATGGATATATACCGGGTATCTGCCTGTGCGCCGCATTTCTTCATTATCCATTCGACAGCAAGCGCGGATGGAATCACTACAGTCTGGCTAATCACTAATTTTCCGAAGGATTTGGATTTCAGCATTCCGGCATAATTGTGAAACCCGGTTTTCTTAATGAATGTATCCGTTACTGCATTAATGGGAAGAATATCCGGCCCATCCGGCTTATCTGCCTTTTTTCTGAAAAAGCCCGAGACTCTTTCAAACAGAGTGTTCACAACATTTCCATCCTTCGATTGCTGCTGAAACCGCTCGGTTTTTGGTATATTATCCGGTATAGGGTCTTTGTTTCCTCCGAAGGTATCTTTACTCGCAGAGCCATTGAGCTTTGATATGTTTCCTATTTCATTCAATAATTTTAACAAGCCATTTGTATTAAAATCAGGAGAACTGGAATAATCAACAATCTTCTTCAGGTACCTGTCTCCCTCATTGAGTTTCAATGAAACGGTTTTTGATACCAGTCCCATGATCAGATTTTTAAAATCCCTGCTGCTGTCGATGCCCGCATTGACAGGAAGGTATACCATCCGGAGCCTCCCTGTTGCAGGGTCCACGTATATGAAGTCCTCCTTCATCAGAAAATTTCTTTCATACAACAAAAATCCCCGGCTTTCCAGCAGATTTAGTGTCAATTCCTTGAGCATGCCTATAAATTCCTTTTTGGTGATTTCCTTTTGTTTCAGGTAGTCGGCAAGACAGACATTTGCGGCAATATTGTAATAAATCCCCGAGCTTTCGTCCTTCCTGCGGATCTCAAATGGTAGGAGAAACTGCCCGGGATTGTTTGCAGCCATTTCCACCTGGTATTTGTAGACAATAAGCCCACTGCAGTCCGGCAAATCAATCACCAGGCTGCTTATACCGGTTACATGCTCCACTCTTGCTTTAAACCCCTCAAAAGGTATGCACTCAGTCAATAACCTCACCTTCCCATTGTTAATAAAGACACCATTAATTTATCCGAAAACTGCAAATGCCAATTGTGCCAGGACACCCGGTACTGCCGCATAGGTAAAACGGAAAACGCTTCTTTTGTTTTCGCTTCCGGAATTACTGTACTCCATAGGCTTTTGAACAAGAAAGCAGCTCTTCATATATGTGCCAAAGTATCTGAACCTTTCTCCTGCGTTTTTCCGGACAATCAAGAGCCCAATGCCTGCCAGCCCCCCGAAAATAAATGAATAAAGGATACTGTGCATTGCAAAGCCATATCCGGCTATCGACCCTATGGCACCAAACATTTTCACATCTCCTGCTCCAAGCATTTTCAGCGCATACAGGACAAACAACAGAAGCACCGGCAGACACCAGCCCAGGATTGAAAGTGCCAGCCCTTCCAGGCCCTTCTGCATTATTCCTGTTATTATTCCCAAAGCCGTAAATGAAAGCGTTATGTGGTTTTTGATTTTTAACGTTTTATAGTCCGAGATAAATGATAATAAAAGAAGTATAATAATTTCAACCGATTGTATAAACATATGCTCACTCAATTCCAATCAATAATCAATACATTTATCCCTTTGAAACCGGCCGGCTGCTCAAGGATTGCTTTTGGGCTGCTGCCCCAGGGTGTTGTCCCACATTTGTGCCGGTTGTTTGACTACTTCCTTTGTATCTGAGAAAATGCTTGCAAATATCTGGTTTACAAATGAAAACATCTGAGTCCTGAATATGAGGGCAAGTCCGACAAGCACAGCTATGATGATCACTATTTCAACAGTGCCCAACCCATCCTCCTCAATAAAAAAGTTCTTTATCAGATTTAACATTTTACGTCCCTCCATTAATGTTTTTTATATTTAATCGGAGAATTCATTCTGCTCCAATGAAATACCGTCATTATTCCACCCTTACAGTTTCAGCTGCAGAACTGCAGGCGTAATTATCATTATCAGTATGGCAATGAAGATCAGGATCATAGGTATTATAAGTTTGGTAGATGCTTCCTCACCAAGCTTTTTTGCCGTATTCTTCCTGCTTTCCCAGCAGGCCGCAGACTGAAGCCTCAAAATCGCCACCAGCTCATCGCTGCCTTTGCGGAGGTTCTGTATCAGGGCTGAGGCAAACATGTTAACCTCCTGCATCCTGCACCTTCTGGCAAAATCCTCATAAACCAGGTATTCCGCTTTCCCTGAATTAAGCTCATTTATAGCAAAGCCAAGTTCCGTATAAAGGGGGGCTTCCTTTTTGTTATCCCTGGCAATCTTCCGTATGGCGCCTGAAACCGTCAGGCCTGCATTTACCAAAAGTATGAGCTTGTTCAGGAACTCCGGAAATTCCAGCTGCATGCTTCTCCTTTTATCCCTGATGTCGTTGTCCAATTGCCTGTCGGTGGCATATAGTACCGCACCCGTAACTACCAGACAGAAAACCATAAAGGAAGAATCAACTTCAACCTGCATGCCGATAAAGGCGAATGCTGCCGTTAAAAGCAGTGCATGTGCAATTTTTTCCGCTATATGCAATTTCAGAAGTACCCTTGAATTCTTGTCACCCTTCAATTCACAAAGCTTTCTCTGAAGCCTTTTTTCATATGCCGTGTCATACTTGTGGTTGAAAAGCTCTCCAAGCTGTAATCCTGCTGAAATCAAGCCCCTGTACCTCTTTTTACCGCTATCCAGAAGCGAGAGCTCTTCATTAAACCGGTTTCCGGATTTCAAATACAGAAATATAATTATGGTAACCAGTGAAACGAATACGGCTGTCATATGTATCACACCTTAATATCCGATATTTTTGAACCGATGTGGTAGGACAGTGCCAGAAGCAGCAGTACAATCAGCATGGCAATACGCCCCTTCGCCTCATAAAGCGGCTGTATGTAGTCCGGAGAACTTGCGGAAATAAGCACTATGAGTGCAAAAGGCATGATGTTCAATACCTTTTGACTGAACTTCTGTTCAGCCACAAGCACTTCAATTTCATTTTTTATTTCGATTTTCTGGCTAATTACGCTGGAAGTGTTTTTGATTACTTCTACGAGATTTCCCCCGGTGTTTTTACAAATTGAAAATACATCCACAAAATTTGTTATATCTTCAATTTTTGCCCGTGCCGCAAAATCTGCCAGTGCGCTTTCCATGGTTTCATTCATTTCAATTTTTCTGTTTATCAGTTCAAGCTCTGCGATAATATGTGCATTCCCTTCAGGGTATATAATGCCAAGATCCGCCAGTGCAGCTTTGAAGGCGCTCTCAGGCGACTTTCCTGCACAGAGTGAAGAGGAGAGTGAGTACAGTGCATCGTTGAATTGGGAATTTAACCTGCATTTCTGCTTGTTAACAAGATCTCTTTTCTTCACCCTGGGGTAAAACACCGACAGCGATGCCAGAACAATACAAATATAACCGTTTTTAAAAAAAATATATCCTATTGCTGTCAGAAACACAGCCGCAAGTGCAAAATACTTTATTCTTTCGCTTAAAGTCATATCGTAGGAGTCATAGTCCGCCAGCGCCCCTCCGGGTTTGCCGGTGGAGTTGTCCGGATGGTTTTTCCCCTCTTTGGCAGTTTTCAGACCTTTGCTGTTTCTTTCCCTTATCCCTGATATAAATGCCAATACTGCAACCACAACCACACAAATAACAACTACAGTCATAAAATACCCCTTGAATTTCCCGAATTATACCGCTATTCCTTCATTCCTGCGGCCTTGAGCTTATAAATATTTGAAAGACCTTTCCCTGTGGCCCTCAAGCTTCCCACCACGCTTCCATCCTGGGCTTCCATATCTTCATTGAAGGTGTACAGGGGATTTAATACTATTCTTCCATCCATAGGCTTCATAACCTCAGAGATTTCCAGCACCTTTCTGGTCATGTCCCTCATTCTTCCCAGGTATATGATTATGTCGATGGCGGATGCTATCTGCTGCCTTATAGCCTCGAGAGGCATCGCTGATGCACACAGCACCATTGTCTCAAGCCTGCTTAGCATATCAACCGCAGAATTTGCATGTCCTGTTGAAAGGGAGCCATCATGCCCTGTATTCATGGCCTGCAGCATATCCAGAGCTTCCGCTCCCCTGACTTCTCCGACAATTATCCGGTCCGGCCTCATTCTCAATGAAGTTTTTATAAGCTCCCTTATTGTTATTTCACCTTTTCCTTCAGTATTCGGATTCCTTGTTTCAAGCCTGACAACGTTGTTTACACTTGTTATTTGCAGTTCAGCCGAATCTTCGATGGTTACTATCCTCTCATGTCCGGGTATGAAATTGGATAAGGCATTCAAGAATGTAGTTTTTCCAGAGCCTGTGCCCCCGCAGACAAAAATATTGTATTTCGCCTTAACCAATTTTTCCAGCAGTCCGGCAGCTTCATGTGTCAATGAGCCCATATTTATAAGCTCGTTTATTGTCAGAGGCTTTTCCGGGAACTTTCTGATTGTCAGTATTGGTCCGTTCAACGCTATGGGCGGAAGGACGGCGCTTACCCTCGAGCCGTCCTTTAATCTTGCTTCCACAATGGGTGATGCTTCATTTACAACCCTGTTCACTTTGGAAACGATTGACTGGATTATGTTATAAAGTCTTTCTTCACTGTCAAATCTAATATTTTCTTTCGTTATTCTGCCCCTGCGTTCTGTGAATACAGCATCCTTGCCGTTTATCATAATTTCTGTGACGGTTTTATCCTCAACAAGCGGCTGCAGAATATCCAGTCTTCTTTTTGAATTGAAAATTCCGGTTACAATTTCCTTTTTTTGTGCTGCGCTTAAACACACTTCCCTGCTCTTTTTAAGAACACTTGCCTCTATAAGCTCCATTATTTCGTCATCACTGTAATCTCTTGATATATCAATGCTTTCGCTTATTTCCTCATTCAATTCTTTTATCATAAGCCCGGTATTCATTTCGGCCACCTCTTATGATGCTGCTTCGGCGTGCTTCCGTATTATTGCCCTGGCAACCGGGGCAAGATAGGCACCCATATTGCCTGCGGCATTGAAATCATATTTCTCGCCGTGCCTTACATATATGTCATCCAGATACGGAATCCTTGCATTTATGATCTTTCCGTCAAGCCGCATATCATCAGGACTGATTTCGGAATTAGGTGCATATCTGTTTATTACAGGCACAACCTTGCTGTAGAATTCCCTTTCACTGCCCTGCATTCTTTTTTTCAATCCGGCGTTGAAAACATCCAGCTTGTGCAGGCTCATCGCATCCATGGACACAACCAGCAAAACTGTTTCGCTTGCGTCCAATAAAGCCATATTCCGCTTGTTTATCGCAGATTCGGTGTCTACCAGCACAACATCGAAGCAGCCCATGGTTTTAAACTCCAGCAGAAGCCTTTTCAAATCATCTTCGCCGAAATCTTCCATATCCGACGGAAAATTCACCGGACATAAATAGCTTGCATTCATCTCCCGGTTAAAGCTTTTTATCCCTTCAATCTTTATTGGCAGGTTGCTTTTATTATCCTTGAGGTAATAGATGATATCCGACATCCCATATTCACCATCCGCATATCCGCATACAATTTTTGTCGAGCTGATGGTCTCAAGATTAAGGTAAAATGTTTTCAGACCCATGGCTGAAAATTGCTGCAGGAGATAATAGGAAATTACGGTTTTTCCGCTCCCCCCCTGTGGGGAAAACACAGTTACAATACCGGTATTTTTATTTCCTTTTATCAGGCTGTCAAGATTCAAGTTCACCTCGGAATTGAGATCCAGTATCCTGTTAAGTATCCTGTCCCCATGCTGGAAC
>CALMWN010000510.1 GCA_937873555.1 uncultured Clostridia bacterium | reverse complement strand
GAGTTATTTTATCCTGTCCGACAGCAGAAAGTATGATAAACAGAGGTCTTTTTGCCATTTGTATTGAATTTGCCTTTTCCAGAACACCCAGCCCGTCAAGATGAGGCATGATAATGTCCAATATGGCAATATCCGGCATTTTAGATGTTATAAGATCAAGAGCTTCAAGTCCATCTCTCGCTACACCTGTTACTTCAATGTCATTCTGATTGTTGATATACTCACTCAAAATATCTCCGAACTCCCTGTTATCATCTGCAATAACTACCTGAATTTTTTTGGTTACCAAGTTTATTCCCCCTTAACTAGAATTTAAAAGGTTTACAAAGCTATCAAAAAATAGAAAATTTATTAGTATTTTTCATTAACTTTATATTGTTATTATATTTTTCTTTCGACAATATTTCAAGAAGAATATGTTAAATATTAGAAATTAATATTTTTATTAACAGTTATTTGTATTAAGAAGCTACCTGCAGCAGGCTTTCAGGACATTCTTACTTTGTCCGGTTCCATTATATATACCCAAACAACATTTCCCGTCACTAAAGCACTGCATGACTACCGGGAGAAAAAAATCAGCCAGCCTTTTCCTTGTTCTGCGGATTTTCTGATATCAGGTTTTTCAGCATACCTTCTATGAAAATCCCGTAGCCTCTGGTCGGGTCGTTCACAAGCACATGGGTAACTGCACCGACAAGTCTTCCATCCTGCAGAATAGGGCTTCCCGACATACCCTGAACTATTCCCCCCGTGGCATTCAGAAGCCTTTTATCCGTAATCTTGATTATCATGCCCTTGGTACTGCTGAGATTCTGCCTTGATACCTTTTGTATTTCAACTGAGAACTCTTCAACGGATTTCCCGTCTATATTCGCAAGTATACTGGCATTCCCTTCCTTTACTTGAGAGCGCAACGCAACGGGATACTGTTTGGAATTTATCCTGTTTATGGCATCCTCTCTTAGAGTACCGTAAATTCCATAATTACAGTTTTTTTGAATTATTCCAAGTTTGTTTTTATCTTCAATAAATACGCCCTTCAATTCTCCAGGATTGCCCGGCTGTCCTTTCTTGACGGCAAGAATATTGGACTCGAGAATTTCACCCTCCGATACAGGCATGAGTGTTCCAGTATCTATATCGGTTATGCCATGGCCCAAAGCTCCAAAACTCTTTGTAACAGGGTCATAAAAAGTCAGTGTACCTATGCCGGCCGTGCTGTCCCTAACCCATAACCCAATGTGGTATTTTTTATCATCAGCAGCCTTCACTGGCTTTATTTCAGTTTCAATAATACTTGAATCCCGCCTGATTCTTAATTTTAGTTTCTCGCCCCTGCTGTTTTCAATTTGCCGTATCAGATTTTCTGTTCCATCTAGCTTCTCCCTGTTTATTTCCATCAGAATATCCCCTGTCTTGATACCTACATCCTTGGCAGGCAGCAGTTTTTTCCCATCCACCGTTTCCACATCGGAAAGGCCGATTACCAGAATTCCGTCAATAGTCAACTTTACTCCTATTGTATTCCCGCACGCAACCACCTTATTGTTTGGAACAATGTCTACCTGGACTGTCTTGACGGGTATCAGTCCGAAAATTTTCATTTTCAGATTAACACTGCCAAGCTTTTGAGTTTTAAAATGCAGCTGATTTGATAAATTGATGTAACTGTCACTCTTCTTCATATCATTGCTGTAGAGTTTTATAACATCATCCCTGTCAGCTTTGACACCTATCAGAAAAGGGCTTTTAAAATCATAGGCATAGTCTTCGCCCTGCAGCAGAGTTATTTTCCCAGGGACAACAGCAACGGCACCTATATATAGAATAAAAACAAAAACAAAAAATACTGCAATCAATATTAATGTTTTCCTGCTGCATTGCCTTTTGAATGCCATCATTCCACTCTCCATGAAAATTATGTTATTTATGGTTTGTGTCTTTAGACCATGTGTGGAAATATACCGCTGTTAAATTGTATAATGCCTTATTTTTAAGCCATAAGCCGGATTTTATAATCATAAGTTAACCCTTTGGCAGCTTAATTATTCAAACAATAAAATGTACGAATGGAAAAAAAGGAACAAAAAAAGTGAGGTGCTCCACCTCACTCTTCATGCTCCTTTTTATTTGCGTTTTTTTATTATTTTGGCTGTTTCCAGCATTTCCTCAGCATGCTTTAAGGTAATTTCGGAAATATTCGCTCCGGTTATCATTCGTGCGATTTCAGTAGTAATCTTCTTTCCTTCAAGCTTTTCAATTTTGGTGTGTGTACTGCCCTGAACCGCTGTTTTTTCAATCAGGTAATGGCTGTCGGACATGCACGCTATCTGAGCAAGGTGGGTAACACAAAGCACCTGATGCCCTTTAGAAATGTATGACAGCTTTTCACCAACTTTTTGAGCTGCTCTGCCGCTTATCCCTATATCTATTTCATCGAAAATCATTGTAGGAATCCTGTCCACATTTGCAAGAATGGTCTTGATCGCCAGCATTATCCTGGACATTTCACCGCCTGAAGCTATCTTCGAAAGAGGTTTCAAGGGCTCTCCCGGGTTAGGGGAAATCAAAAACTCAACCCTGTCCAAACCATTCTGAGTATATTTCCTGACGGTATTTTCATCTGTGTAATTAAACTCAATATTCACCTTGAATTGAGCCTTTTTCATATCAAGGTCTTCAAGCTCCAGACCTATTGCGTTCTCAAGTATCCCTGCTGCCTTTACCCTTTCGGCATTCAATCTTTTAGAAATCCCATAGATTGCTGCATCGAGGTCTGTCAGCTGTTTTTGCAGGCTGTTGACAGTTTCCCCGCTTCTTATTATTTCATCAAGTTCAATTTCAGCTTTTCTGCAAAACTCCAGGATTTCACGGATATCACTTCCGTATTTGCGTTTCAATTTATAGATCAAATCGATTCTTTCTTCAATTTCTTCAAGCAAATCCGGATTATATTCTACATTGTCCCGTTCTTTTCTGATGTCCTCACTTATGTCATCAAGCTGGAAGGATATATCTTCTAGCCTTCCCCGAATATCAACACACCTGTTATCCAGCCGGTCTATTCCTCTAAGCTCGTTCACAGCTTCATTGATGCAGTCTGAAGCCGAACTCTTGATATTATTGCCGTCAAACAGAGCTTCATACGCGGAAGATAGTGAATTTATGATTTTTTCCGAATTGGCAAGGATTGACCTTTTCTTATTCAACTCTTCCTCTTCGGCTTCTTTCAATTTAGCCTTTTTAATTTCATCGATCTGGAATTTCAGCAAATCGATCTTCCGTTCCCTTTCAGCCGTTCCTCCCGTCAGTCCGCGAAGCCTGCTGTTGATTTCTTTGTATTCATTCAAGAGCTTTAAGTATTCAATTTTTAACAATTCTATAGTTTTGCCCCCAAAGGAGTCCAAAAGTCCTATATGACTGTCAGTTCTAAGCAATGACTGGTTGTCGTGCTGCCCATGTATGTCAATCAGCCTTTCACCGATTTCCTTCAATACCGACAGTGTGACCATCTTGCCATTAATGCGGCAGGTATTCTTGCCGGTTACGCAGAACTCCCTTGAAACAATCAGTGTGCCGTCTTCTTCCGTTTCAATGCCCACGCCATGAAGAGTTTCTGCAAGCACATCGTCATCCGTCTGGAAAACCGCTTCTACAAGAGCCTTTTCCCTGCCCGTCCTGATTATTTCCTTGGTAAGCCGGTCACCAAGAATTGCATTGATTGAGTCAATAATTATTGATTTGCCGGCGCCTGTTTCGCCCGTCAGGATGTTAAGGCCCTCCCCCAGCTCAAGGCTTATTTTTTCTATCAGTGCAACATTATGTATTTCCAGTTGTCGAAGCACTCTCACACCCCACTTTGACTTTTGAAAGTCCCAAGCCTATATATATTTCTTTTTTAAGTCCGTCTATTTTATCATCCTGTTAAAGCGGTTTACCAGCTCTTCGGCTATTTTCTCCGCCCTGCATACTATCATGATGGTGTCGTCCCCTGCTATAGTTCCGACAATGTCCGACCATTTAAGCGAATCAACAGCTGAAGCTGATGCCTGAGCCATACCCGGGAGCGTCTTTACCACCACAATGTTGTTTGCGTAATCACAGGAAACAAAGGATTGAGTGAAAATCGTCAGCAGCTTATTGGATATGGTTGTTTCTCCCTGGGCAAAGGATGCATATTTGTACCGGTTGTCTCCTGCCAAAACTTTTATCAGCCGCAGTTCCTTTATATCTCTTGAGACCGTGGCCTGGGTCACATCCATTCCTATTTCCTTAAGCTTTTCTGCAAGCTCTTCCTGTGTTTCAATTATATTTTTTTCAATAATATCAAGTATTTTTGCGTGTCTGCTATATTTCATTTTTTCTTAAGCCCTCTCCTCTTTCGAATATTTTTGTGTGAAGGACATTGAAAAAATTCCTGGGGTTTACCCTTATTATTTTCACAGATTGCGAGGCTTTTCTGATCTCTACCACGTCACCGCCCAGTATTGCATATCCCCTTTGCCCGTCTACCGTTATCATGGCTTCATGGGAATAGCTCTCATCAAGGGTTACTTTTACAATGCGGTTCGCAGTTGTTATATATGATCTTGAATACAGTATATGAGGACATATGGGGGTTACAATTATAAGCTCGGTGTCAGGCTCAACTATCGGACCTCCTGCTGAAAGGGAATAGGCAGTGGAACCGGTCGGACTGGAAACAATCAGACCGTCCCCGGGGAAAGAGTCTATGTAGGAATCGTTTATATATGTTTTCAGATGCAGTATCCTTGAAAGTGAAGCCCTTGAAATTACCACATCGTTTAATGCAATATCGTTTATTATCCTGTTCTTTCTGCTGGTAACCGTAACCTCCAGCATCATTCTTTCTTCAACATCGAATTTATTGCTCAAAATCTTTTCTACGGCAGCATCAATGTCATTTTTATCGATTTCCGTCAGAAAGCCGAGGTTTCCCAGGTTAATGCCCAGCAAGGGTATGCCTTTGTCATATACTTCCCGTGCAACCTGCAGAAAGGTGCCATCGCCTCCGATGCAGATTATAATATCGGAATTATTGAAAACATCCATCTCACTGACATTGTTTTTCTTGAATTTGAGGCCTTCACTGATTTCATCCGAGAATAGCGCGGTTCCACCCTTTTTTATTATGCTGCCGATAAGGATGCCTGTATATCTGAAATCCCTATCCTTGTCATTGTTGGAAATAACACCAATATTCATTGTCAACCTCGTTTATTTTTGTTATCCTGCACAATATAATCATATCACATAATTTGAAAAACATTAATTCTTATTTCATTTGCAATTCAAACCTGCATATTATGTGAATCCTCAACTACCCTGTTTATTTTCTCATTTAATTGTTGGTCTGCAGCCACAACCTCATCTTTTGACAGATAAAGCAGATATTCTATATTCCCTTCAGGTCCTTTTATGGGAGAATAGGTCAAACCTTTTATATGAAAACCCGCATCAACCGAGAAGGATGTTATCTCCTCTATGACAGACCGGTGAACCTCAGGTTCCCTCACAACGCCGTGTTTCCCTACCTTATCCCTTCCGGCTTCAAACTGCGGCTTTATAAGACATACTACTTCGCCTTTTTCATTCAGCAGTTTCATTGTCACGGGAAGCACCTTTTTTAGTGAAATAAAGGATACGTCTATCGATGCAAAATCCGCCAAAGTTTCAAAATCCTCAGGATTAACGTACCGTATGTTTGTACGTTCCATGCACACGACACGTTCGTCGTTTCTAAGTCCCCATGCCAGCTGCCCGTATCCCACATCAATAGCATATACCCTTGCCGCACCATTCTTAAGCATGCAATCAGTGAAGCCTCCGGTGGAAGCGCCAATATCAATTGCGATTTTTCCTTCCAATGAAAGATTAAAGGATTTTATCGCCTTTTCAAGCTTAAGTCCTCCTCTGCTCACATAGGGATTTATATTTTCCCTGATTTCAACGATACAATCCCCAGGAAGTTTAGTACCGGGCTTGTCCTGTCTTTCGCTGTCCACATATACAATACCTGCCATAATGGCACCTTTGGCCCTTTCCCGGCTTTGAAAGTACCCTCTTTTTGCAAGAATAACATCCAATCTTTCCTTTTCCAAAACAAGCCTCCAATATCAAATACGGTTTTTCCACATTTTCATAGCCTCTGAGACTATTGTCCCGACATCCAGCCCGTATTTAGCATAAAGCTGGTTCTTTGATCCATGAATCACAGGAATATCCGGAAATCCGAATATTTTTGTCTTAACATTTATGCCCTTCTGATTCATTACCTCCAGGACATACGCTCCAAACCCGCCAACAATAGTGTTATCTTCTATAGTAATCACTTTTTTTGTTTTTACAGCCGAACCCAGAATCAGCTTTTCATCAATCGGTTTTAAAAACCTGGCATTTATAACATCGGATGATATTCCCAGCTTTTGCAGTTCAAAAGCAGTCTTTAAGGCTGTTTCCAGCATATTCCCCATCGAAAGGATTGTGATATCATTACCTTCTCTTATTCTGACGGCTCGACCATACCTTACAGGCTGGCTTTCCATAATGCTGTCCTTTCCCGCACCTCTCGGATACCTTATAGCAACCGGCCCACAGTGCTCCGCCAATGCATATTTCAGCATCTGCGAAAGCTCGTTGTAATCACTTGGAGCCATTATAGTCATGTTAGGTATGTGTCCAAGAAACGACAGGTCGTAAAGTCCCTGGTGCGTTTCACCATCCTCACCCACAACACCGGCCCTGTCTATGGCAAAAACAACGTGTAGATTTTGAAGTGCTACATCGTGCAGGATCTGATCATATGCCCGCTGAAGGAAGGTCGAATATATGGCAACCACCGGCTTGAGGCCGCTTTGCGCCAGACCTGCAGCGAAAGTCACGGCATGCTGCTCTGCTATCCCCACATCAAAGAATCGGTTGGGAAAACGTCTGGAGAATTCCTCCAGTCCTGTCCCCTGTGTCATCGCTGCTGTAATTGCTACTATATTATCGTCTTTTTCAGCTATTCTTACAAGCTCTCCTCCAAAAATACCGGAATATCCAGGCCCATTATTGACTTTCAGTTCCCCGGTTCCAACCTCAAACGGAGCTATTCCGTGGAAGAGGTGGGGTTTCTCTTCAGCATGCGTATACCCCTTTCCCTTTTGGGTACATACATGGATCAGTACAGGACCCTTCAAAAGCTTTGCCCTGGTCAGGACATTATACAATTCCTGGTTGTCGTGTCCGTTTATAGGTCCGATATACTTAAATCCAAGTTCTTCAAAAAGCACACCGGGCATTATCATATATTTTATTGAACCCTTTACCCTGCTTAGCATCTTAACAGCGCTTTTCCCTATGGCGGGTATCTTGTTCAGGATAATGTCTATATCTTCCTTTGCTTTGAAATATATGGGCTGTGTTCTCAATTTGTTAAGGTATTTTGACAATCCGCCCACATTTTTTGCAATGGACATTTCATTATCATTCAGAATTACGATAAGATTGTTCGGAGACCTGCCGGCATCGTTCAGGGCTTCAAATGCCATTCCTCCGGTCAATGCACCGTCACCGATCACCGCAACAACAGAATAATTTTCTTTTTTTATATCACGCGCTTTTGCCATGCCAAGGGCAGCAGATATTGAAGTGCTGCTGTGTCCCGTATTGAAGCAGTCATGTATACTCTCATTAACTTTTGGAAACCCCGATATCCCGTCCAGCTGGCGCAAAGTGCCAATCAGGCTTTTTCTGCCTGTAAGGATCTTATGAACATAAGATTGATGACCTACATCCCAGATTATTTTATCAACAGGAGTGCTGAAAACTCTATGGAGGGCAAGTGTAAGCTCTACTACACCAAGGTTTGAGGCAATATGTCCTCCTGTTTCAGATACCTTTTCTACAAGGAATTCGCGGATCTCATCTGCTAGAACTTCTATCTGACTTTCATCCAGCTGCTTTAAATCATCCGGTGTATTAACTCTCTCTAAAATACTCCCCACTAGCCCTTGTCTCTCCTTTGTCTTTTCTTTTTTTCTCCATTAGTGCTTATTCTTCCAACGAAAAATTTAATTATAACTGCTACCTTATATATTATATAATTACTGTGGCTTATTGCAATGGTCTTTCCGATGGCTTTTCCACCAACAGTCATAGAAGCTACGAGACCGCTTATAACAAGCCCTTCAATGGAGGTTTCAACATTAACTCCGTTTCCAAGGATCCTGATTATGATATAGGCACTGGCTGTACCGCTTATTACACCGCATATGTCTCCCACAACGTCATTACAAAAGTTTGAGACCTTATCAGCGTTCCTGATCAGTCTTATAGCCTGTCTAGCCGCGTACATCTTTCTTGAGGCCATGGCATGAAAAGGCGTTTCATCAGCGGAAGTAACAGCAGTACCCACAATATCAAACAGAATACTGACAATAATTATAACCAGAACCACGACACATGCGAAAAATATATTTGAATTTTCCATTATATTTGTTGAAACAAAAGACAGTGTTGCTGACAGTAACAACGAGAGAATGGTAATGATTATAATCCAACGGATTGATTCCTTCCTTGAGCTTAGCAGGTTGGATCTGAATTTGATTCTTTTATCATCAACTGGATGCTTTTGATTATCATCCATTAATATTAGTTCCTCCGTTTTCCGGTTAATTTCATTTTAAAAAATAGCAGTATTGTTATTCCCGCTCATCAATTATTGAAGAATATTCATTATAATAAAAACAGGTGGTGATATATTGAGTAAATTTTGCGGCTTAGGTCAGGCAGGTTTTCCCCGGAGCATACTGAAATGTCGCCAAATCAGCGGTTTCCCATGAAATTCTCCGTCACTGCGTTACCGCATATGAGGCCTGATTACCACTTAGTCCACACTGTAATCCCCAATATACCTCTTAACAGAACAGTCTAGGGGTTTTCCCCTGCAGTCTGTCCGATTCCTAGCCTCTTTTGCAAAAGTGGTTTCAAGCAGCGATAATGCATATGTATCGGCCAATACATCAGCATCTGATCCGCTATCCACCAGTTTCACTCAAGGCAGGCTACTCTGTTCACAGCATCATTGATACCGCCTAACAGGTTTAATCCCTTCTCGTGGTTAAAGTGCCGTAAATGTCGAAATACTGTTCCAACACCTATGGCTTTCTCCCAAAAGGTAGGGTCTCCACGGTAGAGGGGTCAACGCCTGCATGCCATTGCAGATCGCCCCTAAACCTTAACTCCCAGCATCAGCCCACCACTGGGCGTAGCAAGCCGACACAAGGAACTTCATCGATGTGCCCTTAAACGGATTTTTAGGCCCGTCTTCAGAATCGGCAGTACTGACTAGAATACTGCACCACCATGCTTTATCAGCAAAAATGTTCTAAATTGCATTAATCAAAATGAAATCATTTTCACATAATATATAGCAATCGAATTAAAATTATAGCACAAACATGATAAGTATAAAAGAATGGCCTGGGCTTGAAATCTGCTTAAAAACTTCAGTTTTAATATCTAAATCATAATAGCGTTGCAATACTTATTTAGCATAGCCCGATTATTCATTTAATCGTTTTTCCGTAATTTTACATATATAACATCAGCCAAACCATATTCCAAGAACTATTCCAAGCAATGCACCCATTATTACCTCAAAAGGAGTATGCCCCAGAAGCTCCTTCAAGGTCACATCAAAGTGAATCTTGTCACGTTGGAAGTTCAGCAGCCTGTTAAGTACTTTTGCCTGGTTGCCTGCAGCCCTTCTTACTCCGGCGGCATCGTACATGACAACAAGGGACACGGCTACGGAAATAGCAAACTCTCCCGAGTCCCAGCCATACTTCTTGCCTATAACCGTTGCCAGGGATACAATGAAGGAAGCGTGGGAACTTGGCATTCCACCGGAACCTACAAACCTTGTAAAGTCAAGTTTCCCTTCCTTTACAATAACACTTATTACCTTGATTGATTGTGCAACAAACCATGAAATGGCTGGTATCACAATAGCCTTATTGTTTAAAATGGCTGTTAAAAAACCCACTTTTACATCCGCTCCATTTGACAAACCTCATATATTAAAAAGCACTATATAAATATTTATCTTTTCCTTATCATCTACGTCCGTAAACAATGAAGAAGAATATGCCGTCAGTTTTCTCTTTTAAGGAGATATTCCGCCAAATATTTCAGAAAGCCTGCTTTTTCTGCAAATCTGGCTTCTACGGCATCGATAGCTTCGGCAGTCAGTTCGGCAAGCATCCGCTTGGAAGCTTCCATGCCGTACAAAGTTATGAAGGTGGTCTTTTTATTATCAATATCACTCCCTATATTCTTACCCAATTTTTCCGGATTTCCTTCAATATCCAGAATATCGTCCTTTATTTGAAAAGCCAGTCCAATATTATTGGAGTAAGTCTCAAGGGCTTCAATATCCTTTTTTTCCGCTTTGCATAATATAGCGGCCGATAATACCGACGCATTAATCATGGCACCTGTCTTGCATCTGTGCATATAACGCAGTATTTCTGCCTGTATTTCCCTGTCCTCGGACTCGAGGTCAACAACCTGACCCCCGATCATGCCATTAGCTCCTGAAGCCGTTGCGATTACTGACATTGCTTTCAGTTTGGCAGTAATTCCGCCAGGATTGGAATATGTGTAATTGATCATGGTTTCGAAAGCATGGTTCAACAGCGCATCACCTGCCAGTACAGCGATCCCCTCTCCGAAAACCTTGTGGCTGGTAAGTCTTCCCCTCCTGTAATCGTCATTGTCCATCGCCGGAAGGTCGTCATGTATAAGAGAATAGGTATGGATCATTTCAATTGCACAGGCGTAAGGCATAACCTCCTCCATGCTTCCATCCAGTAACTCGCATACAGCAAGCGACAGAACAGGCCTCATTCTCTTCCCCCCGGCCATAAGGCTATATCTCATAGCCCTGTAAATATTTGCTTCAGGACTTGATTTCTCAGGCACAAACGCATCCAGGGCTTTATTGACTTCCCCTACCCAGATGTTCATTTTATTTTTGAAATCCATTTTCAGCCTCCATTTTAAACTCTTCTTCCTTGATTTCCCCTTTTTCGTTTTCAATTAAAACGGTTATTTTCCTCTCCACTTCATCCAGCCTTTTGCTGCAATACTTGGAGAGCTCAACTCCGCGCTGGAAAACCTCGATTGATTCTTCAAGCGACAGTTCTCC
>CALMWN010000509.1 GCA_937873555.1 uncultured Clostridia bacterium | reverse complement strand
CAATATCATGTGGACATCTCCCAACAACTATGCGGACAAACAGAATGTAATACTTGCTTCCGGTGATCTTCCCGATTTGATGAAGGTATCCGAACTGACAAATTCTTTAATGAACCAAATGGCAAACCAGGGTGCTTTCTGGGATCTGGGACCCTATATCAAGAATTATAAAAATCTTTCAGAGTACCCTAAGTCAGTTATGGAATATGGAAAAATTAACGGAAAGCAATACCTTCTGCCTTCCGTACGTCCCCTGGAGGGAGCAGGCTTTTTTGCCATCCGAAGGGACTGGATTGACAAGCTTAATCTGAAAATGCCGGAGACAATGGATGATCTGTATGCCGCTATGGATGCCTTTACAAACAAGGACCCCGACGGCAACGGCAAAAAGGATACCTTGGGCTGGAATACCCGAAACCTGTGGCAGGCATTGAATGTATTCAATGCAAGTACAGGCAAATACAAGCTTGATAATGGCAAATTTGCAGATGTGGACCTGGAACCTGAAACCAAGCTTGGATTGCAGTGGCTTAATAAAGCATATACCGCCAAGCTGATACCAGAAGACTTTTCCGTTATAAAATCCACACAGGCTGAAGATATGGCAAAAGCCGGAAAGGTTGGCTTAAGCGGCGATACTGTTGAAGGCATATGGAGATCTACGGAACAGGCAAAGAAACTGGATCCGAAAGCTGATTTCGAACCGCTGGTTTCGCTTAAAGGCCCGAAAGGCGCTTATGCTCCGAGAGCACCAGGCTTCGGGGGAGTATATATGGTTTCGAAGAAGGTGCCTGAGGCAAAATTGAAGAAGATACTTGAATTGATGGACTTCGGAGCATCCGAGGAGGGCTTTGACCTGGCCTGCTACGGTATCAAAGGAATACACTATAATGTGGATTCAAGCGGCTTCAAGATAACGACGGAGCAGGCTATGAAGGATAATATTTCCCAGAGTTCGTACGGTAAAATATTCGAAAGATATGACAAATACCTGTGGGCGATCAGGGTAGGCATGCCTAAGGATGTGTTTGAAAGAAACAAAAAGATCATTGACCAGAGAGAAAAGGTAAGCATCCCGGACAATACCATAGGATTGCTTTCGAAAACAAATCTGGAGGTTGGAGCAGATTACAGCAAGAAAAGCGATGACCTGAAGATAAAAGTCATTATGGGCATAGAACCTATTACGGCCTGGGACAAATACGTTGAGGGTCTTAAGGCGGATGCTAAATATATGAGCATACTCAAAGAATTCAATGATGCCTACCAGGCAAAGAAAAAATAATACTCATTGCAGATTTGACAGCTTCTCCAGCAGGCTCGGATTTATATACTGCTGGAGAAGTTATTTTAGAAACATGTTGTTTACAATATGCAAGGATACCGTTTTTTTATTCAATCCTTTTATTATGTTGGTTTATGTATATATTTCAAATAGCCTGTAGACTTTTTTGATAGTTACGAGTCCACAGGCTATCGCAAGTAAAGGAATCTATTACTTCATAATCAATTTAAAGGGGCGTACTTGAGGTAAATAATATGGTATTTGGGTCTGCCAATTGCCTGAATGCAGCATCCAGCCGATAAGGTTTGTGTTATCAAACCATTTTAATGGTATTCTGGGACAATAGGGAGAAGCCTCCTCTTTATACCACATCCACTCATAATATACCAATTTGAAAGGACCCCAGGGATTATCAGCTTCAAGTAGGGTAAGCTCACTGCCATCCTTGGCGTCGAAGTCGGTATGCAGAGCCCAGGTAACGAGCAGATACTTCTTTATGGATGGTATATATACCATTTCGGGTAAGCTCAGATGACCCTCAATTGTCAGCACAGGCTCGGATACATCAAGCTCTTTTACCCATTCCACTCCGCCATCAGCTTTCGGGATTGCAAATTCCCAAGCGTCCCTGTCCAAAATTTTGTCTTTACTTACTCTTCCGAGCC
Organism: uncultured Clostridia bacterium; assembly: GCA_937873555.1. GTDB lineage: Bacteria > Bacillota > Clostridia > Acetivibrionales > CALMWN01 > CALMWN01. The sequence continues at coordinate 3,890 of CALMWN010000509.1, read as the reverse complement.
TCATTTCGCTGCCGTTATCCCAGTGGTCTCCTGAGACTGCATAAACATAATCGTCAACTGCTTCCCTATTGTCCTGCCCGAACTGAATAAATGAAGGACCTCCGAACAGGTTGCCTGGGAACATCGGTTTCCACCCCTTATACTCAGCACGAGCTTCGGGAGGAGTTTGCCATCCAAAACCCGTCACTTTTCTATTTCCCCTGACATATTGTTCCTTCTCCATCTCCAGCAGGACCGGATCCAGATCCGGAGTCCAGGTTTTACCGTAATCATCTGACCGGAGGATTGTTGCATCTGAACCATGCTGTGAGTTCTTTCTAAATCTTGGTGGCTTCCAGCCGAGAAGATTCTGGACTGCATAATACAGAACCCCATCAACGCTTATCATTCCTGAGGGCTTGGGGCCGTAGCCGCCGCCGCCAATATAACCCGGCATATCGTTTACACGCGAGAGTTCAAATTCAATTGGATTTCCCGTTATTTTTTCAACACATAGGCCGCACATGCTTTTGTACTCTTCATCTGAGATTTGCTTGTTTGTCCAATCTATGCTGGCATAGACAACACCATCTCTTATCATCCAGTTGGGATCACCTGTACCTATGTAGAGTTCTCCGTCTGCTGCCCAGGCCATAGGATGAGTATCTCCACGTACATTTGCAGTTGCGCACGGGATGCGATCACCTGTCCATTCAAGACTTCTAATTTTTTCACTGCGGGGAATTTCAGTTGGATGTTTGTACCTCATTATTAGCCCACCTTTCAATATTTAAAAATAAAATACTTTAGGAAAAGAGTTTAGAAAACTGAGAACCGAATGTTTGCCTATAATCATATTATAAACAATTAAGGATAATAATGTATTGAATATCATGCTTTATTGTTGCAATATCTTGCTTAACAACCATATAGAAGTATTAAAGGGAAGAATTTGTGCCATAGCAAAAAAAAGAACAAACACAGCAAGATATTCTATTCACAATTATTACCATGTGCAATAGTATTAGTATAGACAATTAATAAAAATTAAAAGATTGAACTCGTTTTTGTAGTATACTTGTTTGGTTGCAAAGTATATTATATTCAAGTTCAGTGACAGCCGCCAAGATTTTGGTTCTCAATTTTTTACAAATATCATATTGCTAAATTTTTTAGCAATTTATTTTAGGGTCTTTAAATTATCTGAATAAATCAACTTTCACACTTCAATAAAATGCTATGAACGTTGAAAATTCAATAGTTTTGGGCATATAAAAGTTCAAAAATCCCCTAGTTTATGATAAAAATGAGTTTCTAGACTATTTTGTTTCTACCTTACCTGATTTTATCAATGCTAAGCTGATGGTTTCGTCCTGTGAAAGTTGATTAAATAACATAAGGGAGGATTGCTAAATGGCAAATAATACACCTCTGAATCAACAGCTAGCCGGAAAAACGACCGTTGTAAAACAGAACAACATCCTTAAGGATATCCGTCGGGATATTTACCTTTATATAATGGTCATTCCTACCATTTTATGGTTCATAATCTTTAAATATATACCTATGGGAGGAATTGTAATAGCCTTTCAGAAGTACAGGCTCAGTATGGGAATGTTTGGAGCAGGGCAGTGGACAGGGTTAGAAAACTTTAGAAGTCTTTTTGCTGATTCATATTTTTGGAGGTCTTTTTGGAACACATTAATTATTAGTTTCTATAGAATCATTGTATGTTTACCGGGGGCAGTCCTGCTCGCTCTGATGTTAAATGAGGTTAAAACCAAAAAGTTCAAGACTGTTGTACAGACTCTGGTTTATATCCCAAGGTTCCTTTCATGGGTTATTGTTGCGACTTTCGCCATTACACTCCTGAATCCTGAGGGAGGTATTAACTATCTATTCAGCCAATGGGGCTTACCAAATATCACTCTCGTTAACCCAGGACAGTTTAGGGGAGTTGTGGTTTTTACAGATTTATGGAAAGATGTCGGCTTTAATTCTGTAATTTTTATAGCTGCAATTATTGGAATAAGTCCATCATTGTATGAATCAGCAGATCTGGATGGCGCAACCCGCATCCAGAAAATTATTTATATTACACTGCCATGCATAAAAAACACTATTCTCATCGTGCTGATACTTTGGATAGGCAATATTGTAAGTGTTGGTTTTGACCAGGTTTTCAATATGTATAATCCGATAGTGTATGAGACTGGAGATATTATAGATACATATATTTACCGCATTGCCTTTGCAGGCTCCAATAATAATTTTGCAGTGGCAGCTGCAGCCGGTTTTTTCAAAAGCATTATTTCTGTAATACTTTTGCTGTCAGCTGAGTTATTTGCCAAGAGCATGGGGGAAAGCACGATATTTTAGAAACATTAGTGTCGGGGGAGAGTGGATTTAAGTGGTAAGAAAGAAACCCAAGTATGACTTGCTGGATGTGATAAATTATACGGTACTATCGATAATTGCTTTTATGGCTATCTTTCCTGTGTGGTACATATTTGTTATATCCGTGAGCACAGGTCAATCCTATATCAATGACAAGCTGCATTTTTGGCCTAAGGCATTTTCTTTGGCCGAATATTCCAGAGCTATATTAGCCGGAGGACTTACACATTCTCTGGGGATTAGTGCCATAGTTACAGTAGCAGGTACGATTTTTTCTATAATACTTTCCATACCTTGTGCCTATGCATTGTCCAAGAAGCGTTTAAGGGGAAGAGGCTTTTTCCTGACGCTTATCATATTCACCATGTTTTTTAATGGCGGCCTTATCCCGAATTATCTTTTAGTTGTAAAGCTGGGACTTAAGAATAACCTGCTTTCACTGATTTTACCATTGGCAGTAAGTACATACTATCTTTTGATCATAAAGACTTTTATGACTACTATTCCGTCCAGCCTTGAGGAATCTGCAAAAATTGACGGGTGTAATGATTTTGGAATTCTGATTAAAATTGTATTCCCGGTTTCAATGCCCATGATCGCCGCAATAAGCCTTTTCTATGGAGTACAGTATTATAATGATTATTTTAACGCGTTGCTGTATATTTCCAGCAGAAAACTGTATCCTTTACAGGTTTTGCTTCGTGAGATGGTCATAAATAATATTGCAAATGATTCAAGTGTGGGTGGAGATTCCACACTGACCGGTGAAGTATTCAAAATGGCATGTGTAATTCTGGGCATCATACCTATACTTGTGGTCTATCCATTCCTGCAGAAGTACTTTGTTACAGGAATCATGCTCGGTTCGGTAAAAGAGTGATTATTTGGTATGAGCCAGACTTTAGGCATCTAATACGAGAATTGTTGAGAATTGTATACGAGGGGGATAAATATCATTTTTTACACAAGTTCAAAATAACCAGTTTGATTTATTTAGTCTATTTTGAAAGGAGTCAAAGGTATGAGAAAAAGTTTTTGGAAAGCATTTGCTGCCGTTACGACGGCAGTAGCCCTTGCAGTTACATTAGCTGCATGCAACAGTACTACTTCTAATAATAATAACGTGACAAAGAACACGGAAACCACTAAAAAGGTGGCTGATGGAAAGCCTACCAAGATTAAATTTTTCCGTGTAGCCGTAGAACAAGATCCAAAGAAAGATAGGACACTGCTTGAATTACAGAAAAGGACCAATACGGACATTGAGTTTATAACAGCACCCTGGGATCAGGTTAATACTAAAGTAATGACTATGCTTTCCTCCGGTGAAGAATGCGACATTATGTCCATCGATCCAGGCGGAGTTAATTACCTCCAGCTGGCACAGGATAAATTGATCCTTCAGTTGGATGACCTGCTGAAGACCGATAAATATCCAGTAGAGAAGAAGCTGGCCTACGCGGATATTTACTTTAAAAAGTACAATATAGACGGAAAGGTATATGGTATTCCAC
>CALMWN010000508.1 GCA_937873555.1 uncultured Clostridia bacterium | reverse complement strand
GATACATTCTATCATGATACGGCAGAAAAGGTCAGGGAATCTTTTATAAGGACCTTCTGGAATGAAGACGGGAAATACTTGTATGATGTTGCGAGGGACGGCTATAAGGATGGCAGCGTCCGCCCCAATCAGATATTTGCAGTCAGTCTGTCAAACCCGGTCGTGCAGGGGGAAATGGCTAAAAGAGTTGTTGAAAGAGTCTGGAGGGAACTTTATACTGCATATGGTTTACGAAGCCTGTCCCCTGATTCAAAGGAGTATGCAGGCATTTATGCAGGAGACCAGTACAAAAGGGATGGTGCATACCATCAGGGCACCGTATGGGGCTGGCTTTTAGGACCATTCATCACTGCTTACATGAAGTCCAATGATTACTCGCAAGAATGCAGGAAAAGAGCAGCAGACATGATTAAGCCGGTAGCAGACCATCTGATGAAGGACGCATGCATAGGAACAATATCGGAGATATTTGACGGGAATGAACCTTTATTACCAAGAGGCTGCTTTGCTCAGGCATGGAGTGTTTCAGAAGTGTTGAGGGCATATGTTGAAGATGTGATGGTATTTTGACAACTCAAATCGCTCCGGTAATACATGTTTGCATGTTTTTGTTTTTTATGATATATTATTGAAAACATCTTAATAATTTCTCTACCATTCAAAAATAAGCAGACATGATTTTTATACCTTTTACAATATTTAAGAATTGCTTTCTATTTATGTGATAGTTTTTTTAGATGGCTTATCAAATAATATCAGCTGTATGCCATTAGATTTTGCATTGCAGTAAGGATGGAGTGTATGAGGTGTCATTCTCATCAATAGTTAAAAATGAGCTTTGCAGGATAGAAACAAACGAAAAATGCTGCCTGCTTTCCGAGTTGTCAGCAGTTGTAAGAATCAGCGGCATAATAAAGAGCATTGGCGACAACGGAATAATTATAAAAATAGTTACTGAGAATGCAGCATTTGCCCGCAGGGTTTTTTTAAGTATAAAAAGGCTATACAATATATATCCGGAAGTGGCTATAAGGCGGAGTAAAAAGCTTAAAAAGCATACCAGTTACATAATACAGCTAAGTTCCTCAATAGAGGCAAGCAATATCATAAAAGATCTTGCAATTGCTTATTCTCCAGCGGGAGACAGAGAATTTGCATACCGTCCCGCATATTTAAAAAAAGAATTAAAAAAAACCTGCTGCAGAAAGTCCTATTTAAGAGGTGCATTTTTAGCAGGTGGATCCATAAGCGATCCTGAAAAGACGTATCATTTGGAAATTACTATGCACCAAAGGGAGTTTGCACTTGAAATATGTGATTTACTTGCATACTATAAACTGAATTCCAAAGTTATTAAGCGCAAGGGAAACTTCGTTGTTTATTTAAAGGAGGGAGAAAACATTGTTGACTTCCTTAATATAATCGGAGCCCACTCAGCTTTGCTGGAACTTGAGAATGTCAGGATATTAAAGGGAATGCGCAATAATATCAACAGAATAGTGAATTGTGAAACTGCAAACCTGGAAAAAACAGTAAATGCTTCTTTGAGACAGAAAGAAAACATAAGATATATCAAGGACACGATAGGATTTGGAAGTTTACCGGATAACCTTAGAGAGATAGCAGAAGCAAGACTCTCGTACAGTGATGCCAATTTAAAGGAGCTGGGTGAAATGCTGGACCCGCCTTTGGGTAAATCGGGTGTAAACCATAGGTTGCGCAAGCTGGATAAGATTGCTGGAAATATTAGGAATTTAAAGGGAGAGTTGTAAATGGTTGAAATAGCTATTCAAATATCAAATCCGACAGGCCTGCATGCCAGACCGGCAGCTTTGTTTGTTCAAACTGCAGGGAAATTCACCTCCAATATCTGGATTGGAAAATCGGACAAAAAGGTAAATGCGAAAAGTATTATGGGACTGATGTCGCTTGCCGTGTCAAAGGGTGAAGAGGTGATAATAGGAGCAGAGGGTGAAGATGAGCAGTTGGCGGTTAAAGAACTGATTGAACTGGTATCTACAGGTTTTGGGGAGTAAAGTCCTGCTTTTTATACAGCATTTACAACTTCCATAGAAAAAATAATCGAGTCCGGTGACAAATGCCGGACTTTTGTCATATTATAACGATAAAAAGTTTTTATTCTTCATAAAGTTACATAATTCTTTGAAGGGGAAATTCACTAAATAAAGAATATGTTATTACTGTAATCTCTTAGCATTTATCTTTTGAATGTATATTGAATACGCGAAAGACATTAATTAATAAACTGCCCTTGAACCATGTGCAGTTTATGCATCAAAAAGGTTCTTTGCGTATTCAATGAATCAAGGTAAATATTTTACGATATAAAAATAAAAATGTAATATGTTTATCGTAAAATATATAGAAGGAGGAGAAATGCATTGCAGGTCAAATTTTCAAGCAAAGGCACTACACTGATTGTAAGCATATCGGGGGAATTGGACCATCACGCCTCGGATCATATAAGGCAGAAGGTTGACGGTGAGATGGTCAAGGCTACAACGAAGAACGTGGTTTTTGATTTTTCAAAGGTAAGCTTTATGGACAGCTCAGGTATTGGAGTAATTATTGGAAGGTTTAAAAACATTCAGAAGCTGAATGGGAAAATTGCCGTAGTCAACCCTGGAGTGCAGATCAAAAAAATATTTGAAATGTCTGGTATGTTAAAAATTATTCCCGTGTATGACGATTTGGATACGGCCATAAAAATGATCAACAGTATTGCGCAATAAATTTCAGAGGGAGAGGAAACAATAATGCAGTTCATAAATGAAATGAAAATGGAGTTCCTGAGTAAATCCACAAACGAATCCTTCGCCAGAGTGGTCGCGGCAGCTTTTGTATCTCAGCTGGATCCAACCCTGGAAGAGCTTGCTGATATAAAAACTGCCGTTTCGGAAGCTGTCACCAATGCTATTATTCACGGTTATGAGAACAGGAACGGATATGTCAGAATGCATTGCAGGTTATTTGCCGATTCTGTGGAAATTATCATCTCGGACGAAGGTAAAGGGATAGAGGATATTAACCTTGCAAGACAACCTCTATATACTTCAAAACCGGAAATGGAGAGGTCGGGCATGGGCTTTACGGTAATGGAAAGCTTTATGGACTCCCTTGAGGTTGAATCCGAGCCTGACAAAGGGACGGTTGTGAGAATGTACAAGACCTTCAAATCCTGCAGCAAATAAGATGAATTCAATAACTAGTGCTTTTTAACATAACAAACTTCTATCTTAAAATGTTAAAAAGCACATCCGATTAAATTCGCCGAAAGCATGATTTGTTTCTGGAATAAATCATGTGAAATGGCACTTAGGCCTGCTTGCAAGGATAATTTTTTGCATACAGATGTAAATAAATTACTAAATTGAATTAAAATTACATTAATTCGGGAGAGAATATGAGTGAATATATAGATGAAAATAC
>CALMWN010000507.1 GCA_937873555.1 uncultured Clostridia bacterium | reverse complement strand
CAATAGAAATCTGTTATGATAAAAGCACTAGTCCGCAGCTATCATCTTACCGGCATCATCCTCGCTCATGGCATTTATTTTATATTGGCCGGTTATCAGGTTATTAATCCTTGTACCAAGGGCCTCATCAATGTATATGTTTTGCTTCTCGGTATTCAAAAAAGAACTTATAAATCGCAGTTTGCTGTCGGTCAAGGTATGATAAGCCTCAAGGCTAATCTCACCATTAAGCAGATACCTTTGACAAATTTCAAGGAATTTGACGGTTTCTTTTATAAGCCGATATCTCAGGTACTCCATAAAACCCTTCCTTCATTTGATCGCTCAATAATCCACATCTTATGCCAAAACCATGCGGTTAATCTCCAGCCTACCTTATATTATATTATATTATGCTGCCATTATTGTCAATATATGGGATGACATAAAAGTTTTTTTGTAAAAATTAACAAAATAAACCATGGCATTTTGTAAATATTTACTAAAATTTAAGGTTTGGTGCCCGGGCACCAAACCTTTTTTATATTTGAATCTTATGCCTGTCCTGCCAGTTTCAGCAGGGTTGCCCATCTATTGTCAACCTCTGCCTGTATTTCGTCAATCATGTATTCATTACCGGCTTTAAAGATGTGTTTGAACCTTCCCTGTACCTTCAGGAATTCGCTTACAGGAAGCTTGTTCTTGGGAATGTAGTTTATTACATATTTCCCGTCAATGACTTCATATAGCGGCCAGAAGCATGTTTCAACAGCAAGCTTGTTTATATCCATCAAATCAGGCGTGTTATACTGCCAGCCTCTGGGACATGGAGCCAAAACATTCATGAATGCTGCACCTTTTGTATAAATTGCCTTTTCAGCCTTTTCATAAAGGTCCTTCATGTTTCCGACAGCTGCAGTTTGAGCAACATACGGAATATGGTGATTTGCTATGACCTCTGTCAGATCTTTTCTAACCTGCATTTTTCCGGGTATCTTCTTTCCCGCAGGGGAAGTTGTTGTGTCGGCATACTTTGGAGTAGCAGACGACCTTTGTATACCAGTGTTCATGTATGCCCCGTTGTCATAGCACACATAAACCATGTCATGCCCTCTCTCCATGGCTCCCGATAAGGACTGCAGCCCGATATCGTATGTACCGCCATCTCCACCGAATGCTATGAATTTTGTATCATAATTTATCCTGCCTTTTTTTCTCATTGCTGAATATGCAGCTTCTGCACCGGATATTGAAGCTCCTGCATTTTCAAAAGCGTTATGGATAAATGAATCATTCCATGATGTATAAGGATAAATGAAGGTAGAAACCTCCAAACAACCCGTTGCAGCTCCAATAACCGCATGATCTTCCGGCTTCATGGCTCTCAGTATCTGTCTTACTACAACCGGAGCACCACATCCTGCACACATTCTATGTCCACCGGTAAATCTCTCCGGTTTTTTTGCAGCTTCCTTTAAATTATAAGCCATTGTCGCACCTCCTATTCTCTAACGCCCAGGTAGTTGTATGTAGATTCAACCTTGCCCGAGCTTGCAATCTTCAATATATCATTGTAAACAACTTCTATATCGGCCGCCTTTACGTCTCTTCCTCCAAGACCGTAAATGTAGTTGACAACCTTGGGGCCGAATACGCCTTTTGCATACAATGCACTGGTAATATCAGTGTATAAGGGTCCACCTGCGGCATTGAAGCTGTCTGCCTTGTCCATAACCGCAACAGCCTTGAACCGGGATAATGCGGCAGCGATTTCATCAACAGGGAATGGTCTGAATACTCTGGGTTTGATTAAACCAACCTTCTTGCCCTGAGCCCTCATTTGATCTATGACATATTTTGCAGTACCTGCGGTAGAATTAAGTATTACTGCCACAACTTCAGCATCTTCTGTCTTATATTCCTCAAACAGGTCATACTTTCTGCCGGTCAATTTGGCAAATTCCGCAGAAACTTCAAGAATAACCTTTTTTGCATTTTTCATAGCTTCCGCCTGCTGTCTCTTGTGCTCAAAGCAGTGTGCCTGCAGGTCCAACGGTCCGACAGCAATCGGGTTCTCCTTGTTGAGAAGGTAATATTCCGGCTCGTATTCACCAACAAAAGCTTTCACCTTATCATCTTCCAACAGTTCAATATTTTCTATGGCATGGGATGTGATGAAACCATCCTGGCAAACCATGACAGGCAGCATGACATCAGGATGCTCACCTATTCTGTTGGCCATCAGCATATTGTCATATGCCTCCTGGTTGTTTTCAGAGTAAAGTTGTATCCAGCCTGAGTCCCTTGCACCCATTGAATCGCTGTGGTCGTTATGTATATTCAAAGGTCCTGAAAGCGTCCTGTTGACACAGGCCAAAACTATTGGAAGCCTTGAACATGCAGCTATATATAGTACCTCCCACATCAGCCCAAGTCCGTTTGCCGATGTAGCCGTCATTGCCCTTCCACCGGCAGCTTGTGCACCAACGCATGCCGACATGGCGCTGTGCTCGGATTCAACTGCAACAAATTCCGTATCAACAACACCGTCAGCAACAAAAGTTGAGAAGTATTGAGGAACTTCTGTAGACGGAGTTATCGGGAAAGCCGCAACAACATCCGGATTTATCTGCTTCATGGCAACAGCCATGGCTTCATTACCGCTCATTCTTTCTCTTATAGCCATTTTCATTCCCCTCCTTTACTTACTTTCCTCTACAAAGTCGATGGCTTTGAAAGGGCAAACCTTTACACACACGCCGCAGCCTTTGCAGTGGTCATAGTCAAAATCTGTTCTTTTTCCTTCTTCATTAACAAGAATGGATGTATCCGGGCAGACAGGATAGCAGAGCAAGCACTGCTTGCATTTTTCCTGAATCCAGACGGGCTTCATCGAGCGCCAGTCACCTGTTTTAAAAAGGTCGGCATTGCCTGCGTAAGGTATAATCCCACCTTCTGTAATATCCTTCCATGTAACATCAGGAGTAACTGTTTTCAATTCTTTTTTGCATGATTTGCAGCTCATAGTCCTTTCACCTCCTGCATGGATCTTTCAAGTGCCTTTATATTTCCTTCTACAACCTCAGGCTTCTTCGCGAATTTGTGCTTGAATGATTCAACCATATCGGTCAGGAATTCCTTTTCATCCATAACCTGGCTGACTTTTACTACTGCACCAAGCATTGGAGTGTTGGGGAAATACTTACCCAATGTCTCAATAGAGATAGTCCTCGCATCTATTGTACATACTTTTCCACTGTAGCCCTTTAATAAAGGCTTTACTTCCTCCAGGCTTTTTGTAGTATTGATTATTATTGCCCCTTCCTTTTTCAACCCCGATGTTACATCAACCGATGAAAGAAGAGTATCATCAACAACTACTACATAATCCGGTTCATAGATATTGCTGTGAATTGTCAGCCTGTCGTCGCTTATCCTGTTGTAAGCAGTTATAGGTGCACCCATTCTTTCCGGACCATATTCCGGAAATCCCTGTATGTATTTTCCGGTATTGAACGCTGCATCCGCCAATAACAGTGAAGCAGTTTTGGCACCCTGGCCACCGCGTCCATGCCATCTGATCTCAACAACCTTTCCCATGTGGTAAACCTCCTCTTTAAAATAAACCATATAATTGCAGATTGAGTGGCGATAACTTTGCAATGCCGCTTAATCTACCGTATCAGTCATATTATCAGCAAGTCCATATTTATGCTGAAATACCAGGAAATATAATTCCTTATTTTGGAGCGCTGTAATACTTTTCCCACACTAAGTATAATTCCTTGTCAACTTTTTGTCAAGTCCTCCATTGAGAAATGCCCTTATATCAGCACTATCCGGACTTAATATTGTTCATTGTATACAAGATTGCGCTTTCAGCTATATGATTTATGATTAATGCTCCCCTTCTATCTTCCCCTCACTTCGAGGGGAAGAAAATGCAGGGCTCTGTAGAAAGCTCCCTCCGGGAGCTATACATTACCCACATCGTTGGAAAAGGGTTGGGAATCAACCCTCACCCATCTATCTGCCCTCTCCCGAGCTC
>CALMWN010000506.1 GCA_937873555.1 uncultured Clostridia bacterium | reverse complement strand
GGGTCATAGTTGAGATTTTACCGAATATTAATTAACATAATAAAAATTATCACAAAATACCCGCCGGTTCATATAATGGTATTAAAGATTGTTAAGCAGTACCGGAGGGAATTATATATGAAGGAAGAAATCAAAATAAAGGAAGAAAAGGGCACGGGCATGGATATGAACATGGACATGGGACCTGGGATGTACGGTATGCCCCAGATGCCGGCGGCTCAGATGCCGTTTCCGCAAATGCCTTCCATGCAGCCTATGATGTGCTGTCCGTTTCTTATGAATATGCAGTGCCCGATGATGTATAGCCAGGGAATGCAGGGAACGAATCCTATGATGGGTACATATATGAACCCATATATGTACAATCCTATGATGGGTGGCGCCGGTATGATGGGGATGCCGCAGTATTAGTATGACCGGCTTTACAGTGCCTCTTGCAGTAATCCGGAATTATTTAATGGTTAAAGCAGATGGAGTTACAATACTCTGTCTGCTTTTATTTTGATACCCCTCATTCCATAACCGGTCCCTTCCTCATGGGCTTTCAATAAGAGGAATGGATTTTTCTTCAAAATATCAAAAACAGATCAAGGATAGTTGTTATGTTCCCACATATTTTATCTCCTTCCGGCGTATAATATTTAGTATTTGCGGTAACAATTACCTGTAAGGGTATACTGTGGTAATTAATTTGACAAAGATTACATTATGGAATAAAATAGTCACAGTCCCTTGAAATATTTTAAACAGGAGGTTGTTTCATGATACCGCTTGCGATAAATATTAAAAGGTATTTTTCATTACAGGAGTTTGCAGTTGTTTTTTTAGCAATTGTAGTTTCTGTTTCCGCTGGAGTGGGAGTTTTTGTATGCTTGAAGAAAGAGGTTGTGATCAACGACAACGGAAAGCAAATTGTAGCTAAAACAATGAAAACTACCGTAAAAGAAGTATTGGAACAAAACAGAATTACCCTTACCTCTGACGATTACATAAGCCTGGGCTTGGATTCCAGGTTACAAAGGATAAAAAAGAATGAAATAAACATAAAAAGAGCTGTTCCCATAAATATAACTGCAGACGGGCAGCAAACCAGATTGATGACATATAGGGATACAGTAGGCGAAGCACTTGCGAACAGTTCCATAAAGCTATCGGAGCAGGATAAACTGGATGGGGCGGCGCTTGAGGATAATATTGTCCGTGACGTGTCTTTCCGGATAGTACGGGTTAGTGAAAATGAGGCCACAGAAGAAATACCCATACCGTTTAATGTGGTAAACAGAGAAAACAGCAGGATGGATAAAGGATCGGAGAAGGTTGTAAGGGAAGGCAAGGAAGGTACAGTACAGAAGATTTACAGGGTTTTATTCGAGGATGGAAAAGAAGTAGGGCGAGAGCTTGCAAAACAGGCTATAATCGCAAATCCTATCGACAAGATTGTTGAGTTCGGCACTGTCTTGAACCATAAGACTGCCAGGGGAGACACGATCAGATACAGTAAAGTTCTTGACATGCGTTCGACAGCTTATACCGCTTCTTTTGCAGATACAGGAAAATATCCTGGTGATCCTTATTTCGGCATAACAGCGACAGGCGTAAGAGCAAAGAAGGGTATAATTGCAGTAGATCCAAGGGTTATTCCTCTCGGTACCAGGGTCTATGTTGAAGTAGCAGGGAATACACCTGATTATGGATATGCAGTTGCAGGAGATACCGGGGGCGCAATTAAAAATGATCTCATCGATCTATATTTCGATGAGCAATACACGGTTAATACATGGGGAACCAAACGTGTAAAAGTGTATTTTCTGATAGATTGAAAAACACAATAAACATGCAAGTGAAAATTTAAGGGACTTTGAGTTACAGCCGGGGGTAAAACCCGGCTGTAACTGTTTTATAACAATAGTTAATAAGTATTTAAATAGGGAATAAATAAGATACGGGGATGGAGAAGGAATGAAAACTGGTACGAAGGACTTAATTAAAAAATACAATATCAGGCTTACAAAGTCACTTGGTCAGAATTTCCTCAACGATGACGGTATAGTTGCACGCATTGCAGATGCTGCCGGTATAATAAGCGATGATCTGGTAATTGAAGTCGGTCCTGGGGTCGGAAGCATGACGAGGGAGCTGGCCCTAAAAGCCGGGAGGGTTGTTGCGATAGAGATAGACAAGCACCTCATACCTGCTCTGGAAGGGAGCCTTGAAGAATTTTCAAATATCGAAATCATTAATGCGGATATAATGGAAGTCAACCTTGCAGAGCTGATTTCAGGTAAAAAAGATAATCCCGGGGGAAGCGTCAGGGTTGTTGCAAACCTCCCATACTATATAACCACACCTATAATAATGAAATTCCTGGAAGAGAATCCGGGCATCGAAACCATGGTATTCATGGTACAGAAGGAAGTGGCGGACAGAATGGTGGCAAAGCCGGGAGGAAAAGACTATGGGGCATTATCTGTCGCAGTACAGTTTTATTCAAGGGCGGAGAAGATTTTTGATGTCCCGCCTCATTGTTTTATTCCCCAACCTGAGGTCGATTCCACGGTTATAAGGCTGAGCGTATATAAAGAATCCCCCGTGAAACTTTTGAGCAGGGAAATGTTTTTCAAGACAGTGAAGGCTTCCTTTGGACAGCGCAGGAAGACATTGGTAAATGCATTATTTAATTCCGGATATTTCAAAATCAATAAAGAAGAAATCAAAGAGATATTGGATAATATAGGCGTAGAAGAGAATCAAAGAGGTGAGACTTTATCAATATTGCAATTTGCACAACTCTCAAATGCATTTTTTACAAAATGAGTTGAAAAATTTTTTGAAAAATACTTTAAAATAGTTTGATTTTAAAGTATAATGGTTTTACAAATTATGATTAGGTCATAATACCTGTGCATATATTACATATACTATTTTAGAAAGCGGTGATTAAAATGTATTCAAACAAAGCAGTCAGCCAATGGGTTGATGAAATGGCGAAGCTCACCAAGCCGGACAGCGTAGTTTGGCTTGACGGTTCTGAAGAAGAGAGGGCAAGGCTCGAAAAGGAATGCCTGGAACAAGGGGAATTGATCGAACTTGATCAGGAAAAACTGCCGGGCTGCTATTATCACAGGACTGATATAAATGATGTAGCACGTGTTGAACATCTCACCTTTATTTGCACAAAGAAGAAGGAGGATGTAGGACCTACGAACAACTGGATGGAAACATCCGAAGCCTATGAAAAGCTTACGAAGCTCTTTGACGGATCCATGAAGGGAAGGACCATGTATGTCATTCCATATATCATGGGGCCGGCCGGTTCTCCTTTCAGCAAGGTAGGCATAGAACTCACCGACAGCAGGTATGTTGTTCTCAATATGAGAATTATGACAAAAATGGGCAAGATTGCAATGGATATGCTGGGGAATTCCCCGGATTTTGTGAAGGGCCTCCATTCAAAGGGTGAGCTTGATCCGGAAAAGCGTTATATATGTCATTTCCCGGAAGACAATACTATCTGGAGCATTGGTTCGGGTTACGGTGGAAATGCTCTCCTGGGTAAGAAATGCTTCTCACTTCGTATTGCAAGCAACCTTGGAAAGCAGGAAGGCTGGATGGCAGAGCACATGCTGATATTGGGAATTGAAGACCCGGATGGCAAGGTTTCATATATTGCAGGTGCTTTTCCGAGCGCATGCGGCAAGACCAATCTGGCAATGCTCATTCCACCTTTGACTCAAAAAGGGTACAAGGTTTGGACAGTGGGTGACGATATTGCATGGATGAGGATAGGTGAAGACGGCAGATTATGGGCTGTCAATCCTGAAGCCGGTTTCTTCGGTGTAGCTCCCGGAACAAGCATGAAGTCCAATCCGAATGCTTTACTTACAACCAGGAAAAATACAATATTCACCAATGTGGTTTTAACAGAGGACAAGGATGTCTGGTGGGAAGGTATGGG
>CALMWN010000505.1 GCA_937873555.1 uncultured Clostridia bacterium | reverse complement strand
GGAGAAGCAGGGATTCGAACCCTGGCTAGAGTTGCCCCTACTAACGGTTTAGCAAACCGTCCCCTTCGGCCTACTTGGGTACTTCTCCATAAACAAGCCAAACTTAATATTACTATGGCGGAGAGAGTGAGATTCGAACTCACGGTAGGCTCACACCTACGCCGGTTTTCAAGACCGGTGCCTTAAACCAACTCGACCATCTCTCCATATTTCAAACGAGCGACGAATAATATTCTACAATGAAATCGAAGGTTTGTCAACCCATTTCAGGTGTTATATTATGGATAACATAATATTATTAAACGGGCTGACAAACCATTCAGGAAAGTTTCTGTAAAATCACAAGACTTCGCTTAAACCCGGTCATAGTGACCGCTAAATTACATCTATTGATTATTTATTAAGTACACTTATGTCGTTCATATACTTTCTCAAAGGCTCAGGTACAACAACAGAACCGTCTTTCTGCTGGAAGTTTTCAAGTATGCATGCTGTTGTCCTTCCTATGGCAACACCGGATCCGTTCAATGTGTGCACAAATTCGGGTTTATCCTTCGGACCTCTCCTGAATCTTATACCTGCCCTTCTAGCTTGAAAAGCTTCAAAATTGCTGCAGGAGGATATCTCAACATACCTGTTGTAGCTTGGCATCCAAACCTCCAGGTCGTATTTCATTGCTGCCGTAAATCCCAAATCTCCTACACAAATCTTAACTACCCTGTACGGAATGCCTAATATCTGCAAGACTTCTTCCGCGTCATTTGTAAGTTTTTCCAGCTCCTCGTATGAATTTTCCGGAGCAGTAAACTTGACAAGTTCCACCTTGTTGAATTGATGCTGTCTTATAAGTCCGCGTGTATCCCTTCCCGCTGCGCCTGCCTCTGCCCTGAAGCATGCTGAATATGCAACGTACTTGATTGGAAGCTCTGAAGCATCCAATATCTGATCTCTGTACATGTTTGTCACAGGGACTTCAGCTGTCGGTATCAGGAAGTAATCTGTCCCGGCAACCTTGAACGCATCCTCTTCAAATTTGGGCAGCTGACCGGTACCAACCATGCTGTTCCTGTGAACCATAAATGGCGGGAAAACTTCAGTGTATCCATGCTTTTCCGTGTGAAGGTCAAGCATGAAATTCATGAGTGACCTTTCAAGCCTGGCTCCCAGCCCCTTATAGAAAGTAAACCTGGCTCCGGTTACCTTTCCGGCCTTTGCGAAATCGAGAATATCCAGCGACTCACCTATATCCCAGTGAGCTTTAGGCTCAAAATCGAATTTACTTGGCTCACCCCATTTTCTTACTTCAATATTGTCAGCATCCGTATCTCCAGAGGGTACGGTTTCATTCGGGATGTTGGGAATGGTGAGCATTATTTTATCTATATCGTCATCTATTGACTTAACCTGTATATCCAACTCTTTAATGCTTTCTGACAGGACCTTCATCTCCTCCATTAATGAAGATGTGTCCCTGCCTTCTTTTTTATATTGGGGAATCAGTTTGGAGTCGGTATTCTGCTTGTTTTTAAGCTGCTCAACCTTTACAAGAAGCTCTCTTCTTTTTTCATCCAGTTCCAGGAGTACATTGATATCAAATTTTTCTTTTCGCTTTTCCATAGCTTTTTTTACAATTTCTGGATTGCTTCTAATTAACTTAATGTCTATCATACTCATTTTCTCCTTGATCTTATGAATATTATTTACAATCAGTTTTACATATTAACGGATAAAGGCCCTCGAACTGCTGCGGTCCAAGTTAGTACTACTTTGTTACATCATTAATTTGTGGAAATTTTGCAGTGTAAATTTCTATTGAAGAAAAAGTGAGAATGCTTCTATCTTACTTGTTTCCTTAATAATAATTCCAAAGTAACAAAGTAGTATTAATTTACCCTGATATTTCCTTTGATATAGTATATTCTATTGCAGTGTTTTAAGCAAGTCCAAAGCATCCTTTGAAAAGCTGCTGCCGGGATATTTCGCAAGAAGACTGTTTAACGCCGCCTTTGCATTATCCCTGTTCCCCAATCTATATTCAGAGTATGCTATAAAATAATAGCAATCATCAGAATAGTATCCATCGGTCACGAGCTCCAGTGAGCGGTTGAACAGCGCGATTGCTTCAGAGTAGCCGGCTTTGGTATATTTCCTGTATCCTTCCTCGTATAGGCTGGCTGCAGCGCTGTAATAGCTTTTTCCTACCAGCAGTTTATATTTTTCAAGGGCTGATTTTTCCAAAACTTCCTTATTGATTTTTTCATGCAGGATTATAGTACATCCGGTAACATTTCCCCTGTTGAACTCCTGTTCTGCTTCAATTAAAGCTTCATAAGCTGCAACTACCTGATCATACTTTTTTTGCAGGTTGGAGTAGTCCGAGCTTGTGGCCTCCTGTTTTATTTTTATATTTGTTAATTCATTTCTGACTGAACTTATTTCGTTTTTAAGCTTTTTATTTTCCTCTATCGCAGAACTTAAATCCATCTGGACATTGTTTTTTTCACTCTCTTCTGTGTAAATCCTGTTTTTATAATCGTCAATATTCCTCGAAAACTTGATCTGACTGTATGCTGTAAGCAGCAGGACAACAAATGCACTGGTAAATAAAACGACTGCATACATCCACACTGCCATTTTACTGTTTTTCATGTCACTCATGATAAGGTACCTCATCTTTAAATTCAGGCTGCGTTATTCATATAAAATCTTTTTCAACAAATTCGATTGTTTCAAATGATGATGGGAACCAATATTCATTATCCAAATAACTATAAATCATATAAATCAATAATACGACTGCTTTCTTAATTATCGCTGTATATTCTTTCACGGTTTGATTTTCTTGCGATCTCTATCGCCTGAATTTCTTCAGCAGATAACGGGTAACGTGATTTTCCTGCGATTACAGGCTTTGCATATGTTGAAGAGCTATCCCTTGAATAAATACCGCTCAATACAATTCCGTTGTCGTTATTGTCCATCATCGTTATTGAGAAACTTAAGTCACTGCCGACATTATCGAAAGCATTAAATCTGACAATACCAACTTTTTGTATGCACTGCATAAGATTTCTCTCAATACCATTTATATGATTTTCCATGATACGGCTTTTTTCACTTAAATCATCAATCCTATCCAGAGATTTTTCTAGCAGTTCTTCAATATTCTGGTCGCCAAGGCCACTCATGAACCTGTAGTATTTGGCTTTCAATTTTTTTATCTTGTTTCTGTTTGAAATGTTCATAATGAATAATATAATTAAAATTATAAAAAATACTGCATATTTAGCTATTATTAGC
>CALMWN010000504.1 GCA_937873555.1 uncultured Clostridia bacterium | reverse complement strand
AGAATAGCTGTAGGGTACGTTCATGCTGTGGAAATAGTTCCATTCGATTTTGTTGTTATTGTATGGTATGGGGTAGAATGTACCGAAGCTGTTAAACCACGTAACAGGCTTTGCGGGTGTCACGGTTATATAGCTGTTGAAGAAGTCGCTTCCGCCAGTGCTGTTGGTACAGGCCCATTTTATCTTAAGTTTTTGCGCCGTTTTAAAGGTCAAATCGACATAAGGGGATGAATAGTAGTCGCCAAGCGGCCTACCTATGTCGAACATTCCCTTCTGGTAATAGCCTTCAATGTACCACTGTGCTTTTGTATTGTCATAGGTCATAAGAATGTGTGCTATGGAAGAGCCGCTTCCATCCGGGTATATCCAGAATTCCTCAGTTGTTATGTATCCGGCCGGAGTTGTTGATCTGCCGGAAAAGGAAGCCGACCATCCCTGCTCATATTCTTCGTATGGCTGGTTTGTAGCCGTTATGAGGTTGCTGTCCAAATTATATCTTGCTGTGGGCTGGGCGCTGTTTATTGTGTAGTAAAACACTACCCAGGCATGGTTTTGCACATCATCCAGTGTCACGCTCTGGGATGACGCACCCGGCATCATAAGGCTTCTGCTCTCTAAGCTTGAGTCATACACGACATATGAGCCTTCAAGCGTTGAATTTGAACGTGCCGGAGCCGATACCGACTGCGTTCCCTTTATCCCTGCAATATCCGTGCTGCTTAGCTGCGCATCCGTGCTGTAGTCCCTTTCCTCCACCGTTATGATGTAGTTCGGTATAGGGATAACATTCACCGTCACCAGATTGGACAAAAACCCGTTTGCCATGTCCTTCAGCTGGAAGGTAACAGTGCCTGCGGTATCGCAGAAGTATGTACTGCTATACGAGTTGTTGGTGGCCGTATTGTCCTGCGGCTGAGGGGCTCCGTATTCGGCTCCGTTCACAAGGGTAACAATGCTGGTGTTGTATGAGCCGCTGCCCGTTATATTGATGGTTGTGCCGACAAATACTGTAGCTTTGTCCTGGGGTGAGGTGAGCATAAGTGTTTGTACCTTGGATTTATAGTAGAAATATATATAGCCGTCCAGCTTATCGGGTGCTGAAAACGTCATGGTCTGGGTGTCCGCGCCGCTCTGCACGGCAACAGAATCAAGGTTTGAGCTGTAGCCCATTTTGGAGCCTACAAAGGTGTGGATTGATATGTCGATTTTACTTTCTGTAGGTGTGTCCAGCAGTTTATATGTATCTGTATATTTGGCAGGGGATATTTCCTGCATTGTATCTATATCAATATATTTTACAGTAAGCGTACAATCGGGGTCATATACATAGTTAAAAGCCCAGTTACCTCTCTGCCTGAGTTCAGCCTTAACAGTCCCCCATGTGTATGAAGATGAATCATAAAGGTCAGATGGACCGGGACCTTCTTGCTTTATACCAGTTAAAGTATCATATCCTCCCTGCCATACTCCATATTTAAATACATTTACAAATAGGGTTCCTGAAACATTATATGAGCCAGGCATCAATGTCTGTTTTTTCAACAAGTCATTTAATTGGCTTTTATTTGCTCCGGTATCTGTTATACCGTCATAATCTACTAACCCGCTTGCAGGATTGGAATCAATAGATTTAACTTCAAGTCTATATGAATAATATGAAAGAGCTGCGCCGGGATCTAAAGGAGTGTTCCTGTACATATTTACAATAATTGATTGAGATTGTATGCCCTTCGATACTGTTACCGTTATAGGGCCTGACGGGAGGGTGAAGGTCTTGCTTATACTGCTTCCTGTGATTTGTTCATTGACACTGACATTGGTACCTGTCATTGTCAAATCACAGTCAGGTATAGGAGAATTAACAGTTACGGTTACAACATCACCGTTATAGTGTATGCTGTCACCATTTCCATAATCTATCCCGTTATATGTTACTGTAAGGGCTGCCGGAGCGGCCCTTACAGTATTGAACATTGACACATTTAAAAGAAGTATAACTAAAACTACAGCCAAAATAACGACTTTGTTCTTCATAAGATGTTTTACCTCCCCTTAATGTTTTCTTATAACCTCAAAGAATATGTTAAAGGTCTCATTGGGTTCCCATTTATCTGGTCCCAAAGTCGGCATTACAAACATCTCATATTCACTGTTCAAATCAAACATTCTTACCTGCTGATTGTCATGAGTAGCAATCATTTCATTGTATATTTGTTCCTGCAATTCTGCATTATCTGGAAATGTCAAATCCAACGCCTTTTTCATATTTGCAATATACAGGTCATTGTATACGTACCATTTACCCACAAATATATTCCCAGGTTTTTTTTCATCATTACCAGCATAAACTTCAATACTCATTGTTGGGTCTACTTTGTTATAATTTTTAGGATTTTTTTCACCGTAAATTACTTCAATATCCTCTCCCGGGCTTTGTCCTCTGTTAGCTACCGATACCGCATTAGGGAGTTTTATAAGCTCTGCAATCAAAGGATATGATGCTACTTCCTCAGCTGTAATCCTAAAGTAATTTATAGCTGGCGTCGGCTTGGGAGTTGGCGTAGGTGTCGGCTTTGGCTCAGGCGTCGGCACAGGTGTCGGTGAAGGGGTGGCGGGAACGCCTGGCAGTATCCTCTTGCTTTCATCAGCCATCCTTATAATGATAGTCGCTGCCTCCGCCCTTGTGGCATTGTTTGAACCCTTGAAGGTACCGTCCTCGTAGCCTGTTATAATTCCCTTGCTGTATGCCTTCAGTATGAAGTCCGCAAAACTGGAAGGGATTGAACTGTAGTCTTTCAGGTTGTACCTGTAATCCCTGAAGTATGTCGGGTAGGATTCTTTTAAGCCCCTGACTATAATCCTCGCCATTTCCTGCCTTGTAATGGGCCTTTCATACGTGGAAAACTCTCCATCCTGTACAAGCCCCAGCTCCTTTGCCTTCGATATGAACGGATCAGCCCAGTAGTCGGTCCCGTTGGAAAGCTTGTACCCTTTAAGTGTTACTACCATCTTTATGAACTCGTCTGCGTTGATGTTCCCATCCGGCTTGAAGGTTCCGTCGGGATAGCCGTTGATGACACCTTTGCCCGACAGAATTTCAATTGTATTCCTAGACCAATGATTTAAGATGTCACCGTATGCTAAAACCTGACCGGCCATATTCATCAA
The DNA here is from genome assembly GCA_937873555.1 of uncultured Clostridia bacterium. Lineage (GTDB taxonomy): Bacteria > Bacillota > Clostridia > Acetivibrionales > CALMWN01 > CALMWN01. Next base: position 11,811 of record CALMWN010000504.1, on the reverse strand, counting down.
TACTGCAATTATTATTATTGAAATTATATTTTTTCTCATAATCTGCCTCTTTTCATCATTTATTTAATACCATTATTTTACATTCCATATTATCATGTAACCGCCCATTATTCAACAATAACTTACAGTATTTACATAAATTTGAGCATAAAAAGGACCTGACAAGTTATCAGGTCCTTTACCTTTACCTAATTCAGCTATATAGCTGCCTTTTCAGCCTTTCAGCGATCCTATCATTACACCTTTGACGAAATATTTCTGTACGAACGGATACAGCAGCAGTATGGGCACAGTGGCCACAATGATGGTGCAGTACTGTACAAGGACACGGCTTAAATACACCGTATCCGCATTTGCCTGTGTCATGGCCTCAGCGGCCTGACCTCCCGTTCTTGACATGGATTGGAGGTCATTGGATATGAGAATCTCCCTCAGGATCAACTGCAACGGGAAAAGTTTGCGGTCCCTCAGGTAAATCATTGCATTAAACCATGCATTCCAGTGTCCTACGGCATAGAACAACAATATGACGGCTAATACGGCTTTGGATACAGGCATGATAATCTTGAAAAGAACAGTAAAATCATTGGCGCCGTCGATTTTTGCAGATTCTTCAAGGCTGTCCGGAATAGCTGCAAAGGAAGTGCGCATGATTATCAGGTTGTATGTGCCGATAAGGCCGGGTATGATCAGAGCCCATCTTGTATTGATCAGCCCTACACTCTTTACAAGAAGATATGTAGGGATTAACCCGCCTCCGAAGAACATTGTAAAAGTTATGCAAAACATCATCGCATTTTTCCACAGGATGTTCCTCCTTGACAGGGCGTATGCTCCCATGGAAGTAAGCAGCAGATTGAGTGCCGTACCGACTATCACGTAAAAAAGTGTATTAATATATCCGTTAATTATATTTGGATTTTTAAATACCAGTATGTATCCGTTCACAGTGAATCCCAAAGGCTTCATCAAAAGCCCGCGGTGTTTCATCAGCTCGAGAGGCTCGCTGAAGGATGCGAACAGCACATGTATTATCGGATAGAGGCAAATAGCTGACAACAGTATTAAAAAAAATGTGTTAATAGTATTAAAAATTTTACCGCCCACAGATTCATTGATTACCAAAACATCATCACCTCACCATAAACTTGTCTCTGAAGCCTTTCTACTGATTCTGTTTGCCAGTACAAGGAGAATGAAATTTATCACCGAGTTGAAAAGTCCCACTGCAGCACTGAAACTGTAATCCGAGTCCAGCAATCCCCTTCTGTATACATATGTGGATATAATGTCGGCTGTTTCCATGGTTGTAGGGTTGTACAACAGGATAACCTTTTCGAAACCCACACTCATCATGCCTCCAAGTCGTAGTATGAGAAGAATTACTATTGTTGGAGCTATACCGGGAAGGGTAATATGAAATACCTGCCTCCATCTTCCGGCACCATCGATGATGGCCGCTTCATACAATTCCTGGTCTATACCTGCTATAGCTGCGAGGTAGATTATACTCCCCCAGCCGACTTCCTGCCATATTCCCGAACCAATATACAAGGATCGGAACATTCCCGGCATCATCAGCATGTTTAATCTCTTACCGCCGAAAAACTCGATCAGATCATTTATCACTCCCCTGGTTGAGGTGAAATCAATAATTATCCCGCATACAACAACAAGAGAGATAAAATGCGGCAGATATGTAATCGTTTGAATATATCTTTTGAAATACAAATTCCTTACCTCGTTTAAAAGCAGGGCAAGTATGATGGGAGCCGGAAACCCCCATAAGATATTGAAAATGCTTAGCAGAATGGTGTTTTTTATCAGTCTGTAAAAATATACGCTGCTGAAGAAACTTATGAAATTGTCAAAACCCACCCACGGGCTTTTGAGAATTCCGGCTACTGCGTTGAAATCCTTGAATGCTATTATTGCACCGTACATCGGTCCGTAATGGAATATCAGGTAGTATGCCATAACCGGCAACACCATGAGATACACATATTTATTTCTCTTGAAGTCGGAGATAACCTGTGCTTTGGTCACCATTTACCCTCCCTTGATTGCTGTAGAAAATTATTTGGGAACTCTCTTGTTGTAACGGTCTAATGCCGTCTTTTGCAGTTCAATTGATTTTTGAATGTTCATTTTCTTTATTTTGTCTGCGAATTCGTCGAATTTGCTTAAAGGTTCCTGTCCAATTATGAATTTTATAACCATTTCTGCCTTGTAAGAGTCTATATCACTCATGATTGTAGCGTATTCCTTGCCTTCCTTCTCTGTCAGTGTGACCGGAGGCATTACATAATCTGAAGGCTGCTTATCCCATGTAATACGGTATGACTCAAGATCTTCCATCCACCTTCTGGGGTTGCTCCGCCCGTCACTCTTCAGATATGGTCCGTTGTGGAGCCTGAATACCATGTTGAACCTGTCAAAGTCCTGGTAATTGTTTTTAGCGATATAATCAACATATTCCGGCCTACCCTTATCATTTATCTTGGTGTAGCTTTTACCCTCAACACCGAAGTTGAAAAGCTTGAAACCCTCTGCAGAGTAATGGTAATCAAACCATTTTACAGATTCTACAGGATATTTGTTTTTTGAGGTCACCACTCCGTAATAATCCCTGCATATATTATTCAGATATCTCCAGTGAATATCGGTATTAGCATTGATTTTCGGATAAGGAGCACCGACGAAGTCTATCCCGACAGCCCGGGTCTTCAAACACAGTGCAGTTGAATCATTCAGCGTTGCTCCAACTTTTCCGCTCATATAAAGTGCTTCTGCACTTTTGGCGTCACGTGTCGGAAAGTCCTTGTCTATCAGTCCTTCCTTGTACCATTTGTTCAACAGTTCCAGATACTGCTTGAAACCCGGCTCAATCGGCCCGTATTTTATCTGACCGTCTTTGATGAAAAATGCCGGACCTATTCCATAGGCACTTAAAAAGGCTCCTGTCCTGTCCTGTATGCCGCTTTTATCCCATAAAAACGGGACCTCTGCTTTTTTAACATCCTTAAAGGCCTTTAATACGGCATACCACTCGTCTATAGTTGTAGGAACCTTCATATTCAATTCCTTCAGCCAGTCATTTCTTAAGAACGGACCGGCATAAGGATTTTCAACCGAAGGTTGTTCGGTTGATGAGCCTGGAAGATCGCTTGTAATCATTCCAAAGCCAAGGAGATTGCCGTTATCGGAATATACCTGTTTTTTCAGGTTTTCATTGGAGTTGATCACCTTTTTAAAATTCGGAGCGTGTTTGTCCACAAAATCATTGAGTTTTATGTATATACCGTCTGAAATAGCCTTATCTATTCCTCCTTTGTATCTTTCAGCCTGTTCAATGATATCAGGTATGTCACCTGATGCAATCATCAGATTGAACTGCTCTGCTTCCTGACCCTGGGCCGGATGAATAAAATTGAGTTTTACATTTGTTCTCTTTTCCAGTTCCATATAGACTTCGTTTTTTGACAGATCAGGTATGGTCTCTTTTGCCAATCCGCTGAAAACAGCCCAATAACTGAGCGTTATTGGTTTACTGGTGATAGTGTTTGCAGAACCTCCCGTTTGTGTCGCCTGCCCTTTATCCGGAGACTCTTTTGTAGTGCTTCCGGCCTTTTCGCTGCACCCGCCAAGAGTTGTAAACATGAGGCATAAAACAGTCAATAACAGCACAGCTTTGTAAATCCAGGTATACTTTTTCACGCACAAACCCCCTTTAAATTTAATATTTCAATAATATAAGGTCATTTGTGCATCTGCAATTGACACTTTATTTATGATTATCAAAAAGGTATTTATTCTGAATTTTTATGTATAGAATATCTTATATACCGCTCTAAAATCTCATTTTCATTATCAATTTCTGAAGTATTATCATTTTCTTACTCTTTAAGCACCCGCACTCAGTTAAAATCCCTGTATTGTCCGGGGCATATGCCTTCCTGTCTCTTAAAGGCGCGGATAAATGCAATATTATTATAATATCCCACCTTTTCACTTATTTCCTTGAGGCTGAAGCCGGAATCTTTAATAAGTCTCTTTGCCTTGTTTATTCTCACCGAGTGAATATAATCAAGCAGTCCTGTGCCCTTATACTTTTTAAACAGCCTGGACAAATAGGAAGAATTGATTTTAAACTCCTCCGCTATCATTGAAACGCTTAAATTGATATTCGCATAATTGTCTTTAACAAATGCCGTAATGCTTCTGAATAAATCCACATTTTGCTTTCTTCTTTCTTCAACCGAATAATTTTTCATCTGTTTTATAATAAGCAGCATTTGCTTCTTAAGTTCATCGGTTGTATTACATTCCAGCAGACTTTTCATCGGGTTTATCCTGGCCCAGAATTCATCCCCGTAGCAGATGTTTACCTTATCCATGGACATTATCATCATGTTTACAATACCGAACATCCTGTATTTTAACATCTGCACCGGCAATCTGGATTGCGAAAAGTCTTCTTCTATTATTTGCCCCAGTATTTCTTCAGCCTCGCCGAACTCATCCGCCATTACAGCATTTATAAATTTCTGCTGTTTCTTGAATACCGGATTATGAAACAAGGTATTTGAAATATCAATGTCGTCATAGTATATTATCCTGTTTTCATCTGCAAGCGTGTTGTGTTCCAAAGCGTCTACAGCCTCCTGGTAAGCTGTCTGAATATTTTCATGACCTTTATGTACTCCGCTTACCGAAACATTAAACGCAATTCCAAACTGTTCCTTTACAAAACTGCGCGATACATTTATAACAGAACCCGTAATCTCCCTTACATCATCACTTTCCATAAAATTAGCGATACATACGTACAGGTTGTCAACCTCAAACATGTATCCTTTCGCATTTTGGTGTATCAGCTCCTCAACAACATTCCTGATAATAAAATAAGTGATTTCCAAAGCTTTATCCGCATTCCTGCCTGTCTGTTCAAAGAATATATTTTTACTTTCATCAATATGATTAAATATAATAACGGTAAAATAATCATATTCAAAGTTAATGTTGTAATGTCTGCCGACGTCCTGAATTGAAGCACTGTTTTTAAGATTTCCCTTGACCAGCCTTGCGAGAAAATTATCCCTGAGAGCGTCCTTCTGGTTTTTCAGTTGTTTGTTGAGCTCATCCTTTTCTTTCAAAACATGCAAAATGGACTGTTCTATAAAGGAGAATTCATTCTTCTTGTTATCTACCGGTATTCCTGCTCTATTTGCCAGCAAATCAACCATCCTCTTGACAGGGTTGTAGTTTTTCCTGCTCCATATGAACGCTACCAAACCGCCAATAAGCAAGCACAATAATGAACATACTGCGATTACTCCTTTAATATACTTTGCCTTATCCAGAAAAACCTGTGTAGGAACAATGGAAATGTGCTTCCACCCCGAAATGTCCGATTTTACGTATGAAACTGCAAATTCTGCTCCATTGATTATTTGATAGAATGACCCCTGTTCACCGGTCATTTTGTCGTATCTGAGATAGTCGGAAATGCCGGATTCCTTTGTAGAAATTACAGAATTGTTATTTGGATTTACAAGCATGACAATACCCTGCGACAGCCATCCCATGTCCTTCAATGTACTTTTTAACGTATTTTCATTCATGGTGAATACTACGGCACCATTAAAAGAATCAATATTTTCAATGGGAAATGCCTTGATAAATATTATTTTACCTTTAAGTCTGGAGCTGTCGTCGCCGGATGTCATATAACTGTTGCCGTAACCTTTGTTTAACATCCTGTACCAATCATTGTAGCTCTGGCCATAATCAGTGCAGTAAAAGTTGTAAAACTCGCTGTAGGTACATTTACCATATTGTGACAGAATTACATCACAATCTTTATAATATATATATAACTGGTCAATAAAGGCATTTGCCACTTTATACATGCGGATGTCTTCAATTACTTTTGTCATATTGAATATCTGCTGGGGACCTATGGATGTACCATATCCTATCAATCCGCTGACTTTTTGATTCAGTGCGATCTGGTTGGCCAGCCTTTTTATATCCACAAGCCTGCTGTCTATAACCTGCTGCACCTGCTTTAATGAAGCTTCGTGCGCTCTGTTTATCTCATTTTCGATTATGTTTACGGCCTGGTAGTATGCATAGATATTTATAGCAAGAATGATGAACAGAAATGAAATATAAGATATCAGCAATGATAAAAATACACCTTTTCTTTTTGCATTACCTCTCATGGCAACCCTTTCCTTTCCCCATTTTATATCTGGAGATATAAATATGAAACAATTTCAAGGCATTTTACCAAATCGAATATTTTATTTTTCTTCTGTATTATCCTTACCTGAGTTTTACATAGAAAAGAATTGTTATGTTCGTATTATTTTCTATATTCCAGTATGTATTATATCATAGTCATGGAAAGTATTTAATATAAAATAAAAAACAGTGATGCATTACACATCGCTGTTTTTTATTAGGTCTTTCAGCCTTTAATACGTCCTTTTTGTATTAAGGGTATAGCCGTTTATTATTCCCTTGCTGGACAGTGTTTCGATTGTATCCTTTGCCCAATGGCCGTCAGTATCGGTGTAGGCAAAAGCCTGCAGGTTGAAGGAAACCAAAACCATGACTACCAACAAAAGAGAGCTGCTTTTCAATAACTCCCTTTGACTATTACTCCTAAAACTGATAGACCATGCTTGAGGGCAGTACCCTTACTCCACTGCTTTCAAGTTTTGCTACAGCCTTTTCCGGCTCCTCTACCCTTAGAATAACAAGTGCCTCATCGCTGGTTTTGCCTACGAATGCATACATGTATTCTATCCCTATGGATTCACGGTCAAGAATCTGAAGCGCTGCAGCCAGCCCCCCGGGCTTGTCGGATACTGCAATGGCTATGACATTTGTACAGCTTACGGTAAATCCTGCTTCTTTCAAAACCTCTTCCGCTTTTTCAGGCTTGTTGACAATCAGCCTTAAGATTCCAAAGTCTGTCGTATCGGCTATTGACAGGGCACTGATATTGATGCTGTTATCCCCGAGAGTTTTGGTAACCACTGCAAGTCTGCCCGATTTGTTTTCAAGGAAAATGGAAATTTGCTTTACTAACATGTATCTATTCCCTCCTTTAATATATCGGAAATGTTTTTATTTTCAGTTCGTTATCCGTTAGTTCAAATTACTCAAATTACTCTTTTATCGATAACTCTTTTTGCCTTGCCTTCGCTTCTTTCAATAGTCTTGGGCTCTACAAGCTTTACCTTGGCACTTATACCCAGTGTGCTTTCTATCTCATGCCGTATTTTTCTTTCGATATCCTCTATCCTTCTGATTTCATCGGAAAATATATTCTGTGTCATTTCAACCAATATTTCCAATGTGTCAAGGTTATCCACCCTGTCTACTATCAGCAGGTAATGCGGGGCTGCCTCTCCGATTTCCAGCAGTACGCTTTCTATCTGTGACGGGAATACGTTGACCCCTCTGATGATCAGCATATCGTCGGTTCTTCCGGATACCTTGGACATTCTTACCGCAGTCCTGCCGCACTCACACTTGTCATAATTCAGTGAAGAAATGTCTCTTGTCCTGTACCTGATAAGCGGCAAACCCTCCTTGGTGATGGTTGTGAATACAAGCTCACCCTTTGAACCGGGAGGCAGTACTTCTTCAGTGTCCGAATTAATGATTTCTGGAATAAAATGATCTTCAGGAATATGCATGCCGCACTGGCAGGGACATTCACTTGCCACACCGGGGCCTATGACCTCACTTAAACCGTATATGTCTATAGCCAGTATACCCAGACGTTCCTCAATTTCCTTCCTCATGCTTTCAGACCAGGGTTCTGCTCCGAACACTCCTGCCTTAAGCTTCAGGTCTCCCTTTTTGAATCCTGCTTCTTCAAGCTCCTCAGCCAGATACATTGCGTAGGAAGGAGTACAAGCAATCAAGGTAGTGCCGAAATCTTTCATTATCTGCAATTGCCTTTTTGTATTTCCGCCCGATATCGGGATAACGGATGCGCCTATCCTCTCTGCACCATAATGGACTCCGAGTCCTCCCGTAAACAGTCCGTATCCGTAAGCCACCTGGATAAAGGACTCCTTGCTGGCTCCTGCACTTGTAAGTGTCCTTGCCATTACCTCAGCCCATGTATCAATATCCCTGCGGGTATAACCGACAACAGTCTGCCTTCCGGTAGTTCCCGAGGAGGCATGGATTCTGACGATTTCGCTTAAGGGTACGGCAAAAAGGCCATAGGGATAAGTATCCCTCAAATCCTGTTTATAGGTAAAAGGCAGTTTCTTTAAATCTTCGATTGTCTTTATATCGCCGGGCTCAACGCCCTTTTTCTGCATTTTGTCCCTGTAAAAAGGCACATTATGATAAATACGCTTTACGGTATTTATCAGCCTTTCATTCTGCACCCTTGTCATTTCTTCCCTGGACATACATTCATACGTCTGATTCCAATACTTCATAAGGCAACCCCCCAGAACTTAATTATTTGAAATTGCACATAACATATTACAATACGGAAAGCGCAAATGTGCCTAAATAACAGATAGCAGACTCAAGCCATCAGCATTTTTATTTTTATCATGCAATTTCTATATCAAGCCCAAACTCTCCCCCCCTGGGAAAGGCTTTCAGGGATTACGGTCCTCCCGCCCCACGCAAAAGCAATCATAGGCCCAATTGAACAAAAATTAAATTGCTGTAAATAAACTCCATTAAATAGTCATGCTGCAGAGTATCCCGCTTCAAAAGCCTTCAGGTTCACTTCCAGAAGCTTTTCCGGGACAACCTCTTTTATTGCTGAGACCCAAATGTCTTTCCCGATATCTGTTGATTTTGCCATAAGTCCTAATAAAACGATATTTACAGCCTTTATGTTGCCACACTGCCTGGCAATATTCAAAGCATCTATTGATATGGTATTGTGATAGTTATCTTTGATTTTTGCGATAATATTGTCGGGATATCTGGCTTTACCTATGATTACAGGCATGGGATCGATCCTCTGATCGTTAATTATCATCCTTCCGCCGTCTTTTAAGTACTCCAGCCACCTTAATGCTTCAAGCTTTTCGAAGGCAAGTATAATGTCTGCCTCGCCCTTCTCTATCAAAGGAGAATAGACCTTTTCACCAAGCTTGACATACGTCACAACACTTCCGCCTCTCTGAGACATGCCGTGCACCTCGGAAACCTTGACGTCATAGGAATTCTTCAGCGCCACAGTTCCAAGCACCCTGCTGGCAAGCAGTGTCCCCTGTCCGCCTACTCCAACTATCATTATATTAAGCTTCTCCATTAATTATCACCAGCCTTTTCAAAAGCGTTAAAACTGCATACCTTGGTACAAAGCTCACAGCCTACACAAAGCGCTTCATTTACCTCTATGTGGTCTCCCTTGTCTACGATTGAAGGGCAGCCTATAGACATGCACATTTTACACTTCCTGCACTTTTCCAGGTTGATTCTTAAAGCTCCCTTGAACTTTACATGCTTTAGCAGCGCACAGGGCCTCTGGGATATTATGACGGAGGGTTCTTCGGCTTCTATTTCCTCACGCACTATTTTTTCAAATTCCTTAATATTGAACGGGTCTGCTACCCTTACTCTTTCGATGCCTATGGCATTAGCCAATTTGACCAGGTCAACCTGTCTTGTAGGTTCACCCTTTATTGTATATCCTGTTGTCGGGTTGTGCTGATGTCCTGTCATTCCTGTTATTGAATTGTCCAATATGATGACTGTGGAATTTCCCTTGTTATAGACTACATCTATTAATCCCGTGATCCCCGAATGGATAAAGGTTGAATCTCCGATTACGGCAACTGTCTTTTTCCCGAACTCTTTTCCCCTTGCCTTTTCCATTCCGTGAGCCGCGCCTACGCTCGCACCCATACATATGCAGGTGTCCATGGAAGCTGTCGGGGGCAGCGCGCCGAGTGTATAACATCCTATATCGCCGCTCACATTGAGTTTAAGCTTCTTTATAACATGGTACATACCCCTGTGGGGACATCCCGGGCACATGACCGGTGGCCTTAAAGGTACGGTTTCATTCAGAAGTGCCTTCCCGGCATGATTTTTACCGAATACCTTTTCCCGTATCAACTGTGCACTCAATTCCCCTATTACAGGTATGATTTCCTTGCCGGTCGCCTGAATGCACATCTTCTTTACCTGCTCTTCTATAAAGGGCTCAAGTTCTTCAATGATGTATACCTTTTTTACCTGCCTGCAGAAATCTGCAATCAACTTGTCTGGAAGCGGGTAAACCATCCCAATCTTAAGATAGGAAACATCTCCAAAAGCCTCTCTTGCATACTGATATGCTATCCCGCAGGTAATTACCCCGATGTCTTTGCTGCCCCACTCGATTGCGTTTAAACTGCTTTCATTTGAGAAGTCACGCAGTAGAGTCATTCTCTTTTCAACTTCTACATGCCTTTTTCTTGCCATAGCAGGCATCATTACGTATTTATCCGGATTCTTACTGTAATCCTTAAGTTTGTAATCACACTTTTCTCCCAGCTCCACCGTACTTTGCGAATGTGCAACCCTTGTAGAGAGTCTGACCAAAACAGGGCAGTCAAACTTTTCACTTATTTCGAAGGCCTGGCGTACAAATTCCTTACATTCCTGGCTGTCTGCAGGCTCAAGCATGGGAACCTTTGATGCCCTTGCATAATGCCTGCTGTCCTGTTCATTCTGGGAGCTGTGCATTCCGGGGTCGTCAGCCACCATAACGACTAACCCGCCGTTAACACCTGTGTATGATACAGTAAACAGAGGATCTGCAGCTACATTCAAGCCCACATGCTTCATTGAACATATTGATCTTGCACCCGCTATTGATGCGCCTATCGCAACTTCCAGGGAAACCTTTTCATTTGGAGACCATTCGGAATATATTTCATCATATTTTGCTATGTTTTCAGTAATTTCAGTGCTTGGCGTCCCGGGGTATGCTGCAGCAACGGTAACCCCTGCTTCATATGCGCCCCTGGCAACAGCCTCGTTTCCAAGCATAAGTTTCTTCATAGGAGACCTCCAGTTAAGTTATGCCATACTAATAAATATACTTTATCCTATATTTTAAACTGAATTTCAAAGCTTGTAAATTATTATTTATTCCTGAGATCAATTACTCTTTTTGCTTTTCCGACAGACCTTTCAATGCTTTTTGGCTCAACCAGCTTGATTTTAGCGTCAATTTGCAGTACAGACCTCATTTTGTGCCTGATATCCTTTTCGATTTTTTCAAGTTCACTGAATTTTTCCAGTACCTTTCCGTCTATCAATTCAACATGAACCTCAATTTCATCCATGTATCCGCGTTTGCTGACTATGATCTGGTAATGGGGGCCTATGTGCTCCATACCCACAAGAACGCTTTCTATCTGCGAGGGAAATACATTTACCCCCCTTATGATAAGCATGTCGTCCGACCTGCCCAGCACCTTGTTCATCCTTACATTTGACCTGCCGCATTTGCAGGTTTCTGGGTTTAAAATCGTAATGTCCTTTGTGCGGTATCTCAACATCGGTATGCCTTCCTTTGTGAGCGTAGTGAGCACAAGTTCGCCTTTTTCCCCATAGCCCAGTGATTTTCCGGTTTCAGAGTCAATTATTTCCGGGTAGAAATGATCCTCGTTGATATGCATTCCACACTGGCAGGAACACTCTCCTGAGACGCCAGGTCCTACAATTTCGCTCAATCTGTAGTTTTCAGTGGCAAGAATACCCCACCGTTTTTCTATCTCCTACCGCATCTCATGTGTATGTACTTCTCCTCCGAAC
>CALMWN010000503.1 GCA_937873555.1 uncultured Clostridia bacterium | reverse complement strand
TTGTTACGCTCAACCCCTGTACTTTTCAAGGTTTGCAAACTTCGTATACTGTCCGAGCCATGCAAGGTCGATAGCCCCGGTAGAACCGTTTCTGTGTTTTGCAACTATTACTTCCGCAATATTCTTTTTCTCCGACTCGGGATTGTAATAGTCGTCCCTGTATAAGAATACGACAATATCCGCATCCTGCTCTATTGCACCGGATTCCCTCAAATCACTTAAGACCGGCCTGTGGTCTGTTCTTGCCTCAGGCGCACGGCTCAGCTGGGATAGAGTTATTACGGGCACATTGATTTCTTTTGCCAGAATCTTAAGCGAGCGGGATATTTCAGATATTTCCTGCTGTCTGTTGTCGCCTTTGCCACGTCCCTGCATCAACTGAAGATAATCAATAACTACAAGGCCAAGGTTTTTTTCAAGCTTTAGCCGTCTGCATTTGGCTCTAATTTCCATTACGGAAGTTCCTGCGGTATCATCGATGTAAATCGGTGATTCGGACAGAGGCCCCAGGGCTCTCGCAATTTTCTGCCAGTCATCGTCTTCAAGCTTACCGGTCCTCATTCTCTGGCTGTCGACCATAGCTTCACTGCACAGCATTCTGCTGACCAGCTGGTCCTTTGACATTTCCAGGCTGAAAACAGCAACCGGAATCTTTGCATGAACCGCAGCATACTGTGCGATATTGAGTGCAAAAGATGTCTTCCCCATCGCAGGACGCGCAGCAACGAGGATAAGATCGGAGTTCTGAAGTCCGGCCGTCTTATAATCCAGGTCTACAAAGCCTGTTGGTATCCCTGTTATATAGCCTTTGTTGTTGTAAAGCTCCTCCAGCCTGTTGAAGGTATCTACCAGAACATCCTTGATAGGGAAAAATCCCTGAAGATTTCTTTTTTGCAATATGTCAAATATGCTTTTTTCCGCCTGGTCAAGCACGAAGGAAACCTCTTCAGAGGCCTCGTAACCCATATTTACTATGTCTGAAGAAGCTTTTATAAGCTTTCTTAAAATGGATTTCTCTTCAACAATCTTGGAGTAGTACCTTGCATTCGCAGTAGTAGGAACAGCTGACGCTACATTGGTCAGATAGTCCAATCCTCCAGTGCTGTCCAGAGTTCCTCTCAATTTCAGCTGTTCGGCAACCGTTATCAGGTCAACAGGCTCTCCTCTGTCAAAAAGATCCATAACAGCCTCGAATATTTCCCTGTTATCTTCCCTGTAAAAGTCTTCGCCCCTTAATATTTCAGTTACAACAGGTATCGCTTCCTTGTCGAGAAGCATTGAACCTATTACAGATTGCTCTGCCTCCACATTTTGAGGCGGTATTCTTCCCAAAGCACCAATATCCATGGTCTACTCCCGATATATCAAATAGAATTCCAAAGTAATAAAGTAGTATTAACCTTAAATCACTCCTGCTGGATTTTGACGGTAAGCTTTGAGCTTACTCCGGGATACAGCTTTATCTCTGCCTCTGTCACCCCTAATGACTTAATGGCGTCAACAAGGTTTATTTTCTTCTTATCTATATCAAGCCCAAAATCATTTTTCAGCTTGTCAGAGATGTCCTTGCTGGTTATTGAACCAAAAAGCTTGCCGTTTTCACCGGCCTTGGTCTTTATAACAACAGTGGTTTCCTTTATCTTACCAGCCAGTTCTTTCGCTTTTGCGAGCTCTCTTTCATTTTTCTGCTTTTCTGCTTCTTTCTTCGTATTCATTACATTCACATTTGATGCTGTAGCTTCAACTGCAAGGCCTCTTGGAATAAGATAGTTCCTTGCATATCCATCGCTGGCTTCTATGAGTGTTTCCTTCTTCCCCAGACCTTTCACATCCTGCTTTAAAATAACCTTCATGTCAATCCCTCCGTAATTTATGCCTCCCTGTTTGCGCTTTCAATATATTCAATTATAACATATTTCAGCTTTTCTTTCGCATCCTCAAGAGTTATTCCTTCCAGCTGTGCTCCTGCTACAGTCAGATGCCCGCCCCCTCCCAGCTTTTCCAGGATCATTTGTACATTCAAGTCGCCAAGGGACCTCCCGCTGATCAGTACTTCATTGTTGGAATAGCCCAGCACAAATGCTGCGCTCATTCCGGACAGGGTAAGCAGCTGGTCTGCCGCTTGAGCGGCTATAAGCTGAGGGTTTTTTACATTTACGGGACAAACCGACAATGCAATGCTGTCGTTAATTATCTCTGCCTCCCGCACAACATTCGATATGTTTACGTAGGTTTCAAGGTCGTTCTGGAACAGCTGTCTGACCGAAACCGTATCCACGCCCTGTCTTCTCAGAAACGACGCTGCTTCAAAAGTCCTGACTCCGGTTTTGAAGGTAAAGTTCTTTGTATCCACAACTATTCCAGCGTACAATGCTTCCGATTCAACAGGAGTCAGTCTGATTTTTTCCTCTACATACTGCAGAATCTCCGTTACCAGTTCACATGTGGAAGATGCATATGTCTCCTGATATGTAAGGACTGCGTCCTGAATAAAATCCGGCCCTCTCCGGTGATGGTCTATGACAACTATCTTGTCGGTATATTTCAGAAGTTCAGGGCATTCCGTAAAGCCTGGCCTGTGCGTATCCAGCACTATCAGCAGGGTCTTTGCGGATATTCTGTCCAGTGCTTCGCTCCTGCTGATAAACAGGTTTGCATATTCATCACTCTTTTCGATTTTTCCCATCAGCCTGTCAATTGTGGTGTTTGAGCTGCTTAAAACTATGGCGGCGTCCTTCTGCCTGTTTCTTACTATTCTGTATATGCCCAGAGACGAACCCAATGAATCTACATCGCCATTTTCATGCCCCATTATTATAACATCGCTTGACTGGTCTATAAGCTCCCTCAAAGCATAGGCGATAACTCTGGCTTTAACCCTTGTCCTCTTTTCAAGCTCTCTGGTTTTTCCCCCATAAAAGCTGAAGTCCTCGCCATCCTTGATCACAACCTGGTCCCCTCCTCTACCCAGTGCCAGATCAATGGCGGCTGCTGCAAAATAGAAGTCTTCCGCCAGAGATTTGCCGTTTATTCCAAAGCCCAGGCTCAATGTGACAGGTATCTTGTTGCCTATGTTAATCTCTTTTATTGTATCAAGAATTTCGAACTTCTTTTCCTCAAACTCTTTCAGGTACTTATACTCAAAGACGAACAAATACCTGTCCCGTTCAAATTTTTTTATGATTCCTCCTGTAAAACCCATCCACTGGATTACCTTTTTCTCTATTTCCGCCAGCATTTGAGGTCTGCTTGTGTCCTCCATGCTCTGCATAAGGTCGTCATAGTTATCTATGATTATCATACCAATGGACGTCTTTTCTTCGGAATACCGTTTTCTAACCTCCACCAATTCGGTGCTGTCTATAAGATACAGCAGTAATATGTAATTTGACGTGCCGCCCTTGTTGTCAATCTTCACGAAGTTGCCGAGAACATGATAGTATCTGCCGTTTATTGCCACATTCCGAGAAATATTAACTGTTTCGTTAACCAGGTTTCCAGGTTGAAGATCCTCGATGAAAGAGTTTATTGCCCTTTCAAGAAGGTCTTCTCCTTCGAATATTTTTCTGAACGTGGAATTGTACCATATTATGGTCCCGTCAAGTTCCACCACTACCAGGGGCATGGGAAAGTTCAGAAGGGTGTCTTTTGTTGCAGAGTCTATATTGAATGTAAGATTTTCTATGTATCTGGTTATTTCTTTCTGTCTTTTGTAATACGACCTGAAATTATGGTACACAAGAATAAGCAATATTAAAAAGCCGGGAACTGCAGCCCAGAATTTTAAAAAGCCAATCACCACCATCAGTATGAATATCACCCATAAATAAAAGCTTGTACGCGGTATAAAAATACCCGAAAATTTCTTGCTATCCATTTCCTCTACCCATTCCTACCTTTTATCCTTGAACTGTTAAGATGCCTTGCCAGCTCCGAAAGGTCACCGTAATGCTTTTCAACATCATGATTTTCTACAAGGCCGAGTTTTACCTTGTTTTCAATTTTCATCTCTATCGCATTATAGCTTAAACCAAGCCGTCGTCCCAAAAGGTATGAAATCAATATTATATTTGAAAGTATATCTGCAATGGACTCGTGAACCTCTTCCCGTAAACCGCCGGCAAGAGTTCTGAAAAGGTTGGCCAAATCGGTAAGCAGCTCACTTTTCAACCACTCTATCGTCTTAATATTTCTGGTAATATCTATTTCCTTATCAAAGAAGCCCATATAACCACTCCAGCCTGCATAATGTATGTATTTTCCACAAACATTATATCATTAAAGCAGTTATTGTTGTTGAATTTCCCAGCTCATAAAACCATATTGAAATTAAGATTGAAATCATAAACCTTCAAATTGTCTTAATCCCGGTCTTTTTCTCAGCCTTTACCTTTCAGCTCTCAGCCTTCATCCCTATACCTCGGATAAGATCCAAGAAGCCTGAAAAACGAAGTTTTTCTTCTGATCATGGTGATTGCATCCCTTACGTCCTCATCATCCCTGTGTCCGTCTATATCGATAAAGAATATGTAACGTCCCAGCTGATCCTTGGCCGGTCTGGATTCAATGCGTTCCATGTTGATATCCCAAAGGTTGAATATTTCCAGTATCTTATAAAGACTGCCCGGTTTGTTTTCCGTTGAGAACACTATGGACGTCTTGTCATCTCTGGTCCTGGCACAATCATGACCTGATATGACGACAAATCTGGTAAGGTTGTTATCCCCGTCCTGTATTCCAGGGGTCAACACTTCCAGACCATATGCCTCTGCTGCAACCGCCGATCCGATGGCAGCCGAATCGTTATTCCCAAGGGCGACCTCCTCCGCCGCTCCTGCCGTGCTGTATACATACCTGATTTCCACCCCCGGAAGCCGGGTGTTCAGAAATTTCCTGCACTGGCCTATGGCCTGGGGATGCGACAGCACATGTTTAATATCTTCCACAACCGTACCCTTTTTAACCAGGAGATTCTGATTGATGGCAATGACTATCTCTGCTTTTATCATAAGCTTTACATCGGTAGCCATTATATCCATGGTAGCGTTTATCGCACCCTCTAAAGAATTTTCTATGGGAACTATGGCTTCCTCAATTTCACCCGCTTCAACAGCAAGAAGTATGTCCGGAATGGAAGCATAATCAACCGCTTTGTGCGGCTCCCCATCCTTCATGTAATATTCAAGAGCCTCGTGGGAAAATGTCCCTTTAGGCCCCAGAAATCCTATTCTAAGCATCTGTACACCCCGTATTATATTATATTCTTTCTAAATTTCCAATCCTGAAAACACATGTGTTACTGCTTGAGCATATGAAAACAGCCTATAGATAAAGACAGAAAGCTGTAACAATCAAACTTTCAAATATCCAGGCAGCCTCATGCATATTAAATGATTGTCAGCTGCCTGGTAAATCAAGCTTTTTTCTTACAGCCAAGTCCCTGTTAATCTACAGGCCGGTATCATTCACATCCGGTTGATTATTCTGCTGTGTACGGCAGTAAAGCTATATGTCTTGCCCTCTTAATTGCTACTGTCAACTGGCGTTGGTGCTTCGCACAGTTTCCCGATATCCTCCTCGGAAGTATCTTGCCTCTCTCTGAAATATACTTTCTAAGTTTTGCAACTTCCTTATAATCAATATCGGTAACTTTATCTATACAGAATGAGCAAACTTTTTTCTTTGCCCTTCTCATTCTCATACCGCCCTTACCTTCGCCCTTGTCATAGGAATCAGAATTTCTGTTCCTGTTGTCTCTTTTTGGTCCTGGCATTATATTACGCCTCCTTCCTAATCAAACATCTTTTATATAATCCGCTTGTACGTTCTGTATCAATCAAAATGTATTACAAGTGTTCACTCGTATTTCATACTGAATGAATGTATGATTTCATTAAAACGGCAGCTCATCATCATTGTCAACAGGATAGAATCCATCCACCTGTCCTTCATCCGAGCTACCTGATGGCCTGGCTGAAGTCCCTTCATTTTTTTTGCTGTCTGCAAAGTATGCCTCATCTGCAATTACTTCGGTCACATAATGTCTTTTGCTTTCATTATCATCCCAGGTTCTTGTCTGAATTCTTCCCACAACAGCTACCTGCCGGCCTTTCTGGAAATACTTGCCGCAGAACTCGGCAAGCTTGTTCCATGCAACGACGGGTATAAAATCAGCCTGTCTTTCCTCTCCCGGTTTTGAAAACCTTCTGTCTATCGCAAGAGTGAAACTGCATACCGCCGTATTGTTCGCGCTGGTATACCTCAATTCAGGGTCTTTTGTAAGCCTTCCCATCAAAATAACCTTGTTCATAAAATCACCTCGCTAGCATTAAATCCAATGCTAGTCCTTCTTAATGACTATATACTTGATTATGCCATCGGTAATTTTGTAAATTCTTTCAAGCTCATGTGGAAAACTTGAATCTGCACTAAAGTTTGCCAGCACATAATAACCTTCGTTCAGGTCATCAATCTCATAAGCCAGCCTTCTTTTGCCCCATTCGTCAATGTTCTCCAACTGGGCCGAAGTCTCAAGCAAGTTCTTGAATTTCTCTACGAGAGCTTTTATACCATCTTCACCAATTTCTGAATTGATAATAAAGATAGATTCATACTTATTGATCATTCGACGTCACCTCCTCCCGGACTATTGATATCAAGCCGCAATAATAAGATGTTTCATCAGAAATACTGTATGAAAGTGTATTCCCTTTAGCACACACGTTATTACAGCTTGCATCCAAAAGGCCCTGTATCCAGAGTACAGAGCAAGGATAAATATTATGCTGAAATATTTTATCATATTCCCAAAAAATACACAAGAATTTTATTCTTTCAATGCAGGAGTTTTATATAAATTGTCTTTCGTTATAATGGAAATAATTCCCGCTGTATTCCCTTATAAAAAATTTTTACCTTCCAAAGCATGCATTTCCGGCTTTTTAAGCATCTACATCATCAAATGATTTGATAGAAATAAATATATATATATAATTGCAATTTTTACCTTTTATGTTATACTACTTTCGAAAGGGTGAACATTTGTGCTGATACCAAAACCATCAGGAAATCCTAAAAAATATTCAATACACAATATAGCAGGTATACTCCTCACAGTATTGCTGTTTGGCAATCTTGTATTCATGCTTTCATACAATGTACACAACCAGGATTTCATATACCTTGCTTTTCCCGCAGGCATATTTGGAGCTGAAGCTGTGCTCCTTGCAGTTGTCATGGTTTTTTTTGCAATTGTGCTGTTTAAAATGTCAGGAATCAAGCGCGCATATTTGCATGAGCTTGAATCTTTCACTGATGCACTGCACAACTCCAATTCCGAAACAGATGCATATGAAATAATGTATAATTTTCTGAGAAAAATGGCACCGGGCAGTGAAATAACCGTATCATTCCACAAGGGCAGCCTAGCGGAGGACAGCCTGTGGCAGAATACCACCGGCCAGAAATCTCCGATATGTGACATGCCTCCGAATAACTGCCCTGCATTGATAACCGGCATAAACGGAAAACCCGGTATGAACAATGCCGGGGTTGAGTGTCCCTACCGAAAATCTGATAATATAAGAGGTAATTACTGCTGTATACCCTTAATCGACTCATCCGGCAGCCATAGTGTCCTTCAGATATACAGCAAAAGTAAAAATTTCTTCAGCTATATGGATGTGAAAAAAATCAGGCTTTATGTGGAAATTGCAAGAATGGCAGCTAACAATAGAAGGATTGTTCAAAGCTTAAGCAGAAAAGCCTCGATAGATAAACTTACAACCCTTTATAACAGGGCATTCCTGGACTCATACCTTGATAATCAGCTTGAAGCATCCAGGCTGTCTGCATTGGACTTGAGCGTAATCATGATAGACATAGATCATTACAAGGAAGTGAACGATACCTTCGGGCACACTGCCGGAGATTATATACTTACGGTCTTTTCAGACGTAGTTTTGAAATGTGTACGCAAATCAGACCTTGTTGCACGCTATGGCGGGGACGAATTCATAGTGGTACTTCCTTCAACCACCACCGAAACAGCATACATTATAGCCGAAAGAATCAGGGAAACTCTCTCTTCAACCTTCATCCCACCCTTTGACGGCATGTCATTTCCAAATATAAGCTGCAGCCTGGGTATATCCACCTTCCCTTTGCACTGCAACGGCAAAAGCACCCTGATTAAAACTGCAGACCGTGCCCTTTATAGAGCAAAATCTTCCGGAAGAAACAATACCGTCATATACACTTGTCAGGTTCAAGATTTTGAATAACGTTCTTGCGCTTTCAAACAATCTATGTTAGAATTACACAATACGAACACACATGTGCGCCATACATGTACACAATATAAATCTGTAGCAAATTATATTGCTTTACAGTAAAATAATTAAAAGCTTTATTTAGTATAAATAATAATATATCTACAGAGGTGGGTAAAATGGATAAAAAACTAAAAGTAGGAATAGTTGGAGCAACTGGAATGGTTGGGCAGAGATTTGTCTCTCTTCTCGCAGACCATCCCTGGTTTGATGTGGTTTCGGTTTCAGCAAGTGAGCGTTCCGCCGGCAAACGTTACGTGGATGCAGTGGGCAGCCGCTGGATATTCAGCACCCCCGTACCCGGAAAGATAGGCAACCTTATTGTGAAAAATGCCTCGAATGTTGATGAAATAAGCAAAGAGGTTGATTTTATATTCTGTGCGGTTGATATGCCTAAAGACCAGATAAAAGAGCTGGAAGAAAGATATGCAAAGGCGGAAATACCGGTTGTGTCAAACAACTCAGCTCACAGGGCCACTCCGGATGTCCCCATGGTCATACCGGAAATCAATCCTGAGCATCTGGAAATAATCAGCAGTCAGCGCAAGCGTTTGGGAACCAGTAGAGGCTTTATAGCAGTAAAGCCGAATTGCTCCATACAAAGTTATGTACCTGCAATCACACCTCTCATGCAATTTAAGCCCACAGAAATCACAGCATGCACTTACCAGGCAATATCGGGCGCCGGCAAAACTTTCAAAGACTGGCCTGAAATGATTGATAATGTTATCCCCTATATTGGTGGAGAAGAGGAAAAAAGTGAGAATGAACCATTAAGAATTTGGGGTAAAATTCAAGGCGGCGAAATTGTGTCGGCAAAGGAGCCGGTGATTACTACCCAGTGCATTCGTGTCCCGGTAAGTGACGGACATATGGCAGCGGTGTTTGTTTCTTTTGAAAGCAAACCTTCCAAGAGTGAAATTTTGGAGTTATGGAAGAATTTTAAGGGAAAGCCGCAGCAGCTCAATCTGCCCAGCGCACCAAAACAGTTCATCAGATATTTTGAAGAAGATAACAGACCTCAAACCAAGCTCGACAGGGACGTTGAAAACGGAATGGGCATAACAGCAGGAAGGTTGAGGGAAGATAAGGTTTACGACTACAAATTTGTATGCCTTTCCCACAACACATTGCGTGGTGCCGCCGGAGGAGCCGTGCTTATTGCAGAGCTTCTGTGCGCCGAGGGCTATATACGGGCAAAATAATTTTTAAAAATGTAGGGGCGGACGACTCTGTCCGCCCGCATAGAATCGATCCAAATTGAACAAACAAGCAGGTAAAGATGTTTATCTTTACCTGCTCGTTTTTTTATATGCCACATTTCCTTTTACCAGTGTCATTACCACTTCAAGTTCCTTGTCAAGCAGGACAATATCTGCATCCTTGCCTGCCGTCAAACTACCCTTTCTATCGTCTATGCAGGCAATACGGGCGGGGACGATTGTTGCCATTGTTACTAATCTTATACTTCTCCCGGATTTGTCAATAAGTTTCTCCAGCAATTCTATGGAAGGGTACATTTTTAGCAAATTTTTCTATATTATTCAGCAAAAAACAGGAAAAATTTTGCATCAGCAGATTAGTATTATTAAACCTTTAGATTTGAATAATATAAAGCGTTATAATATAATCTTGTTAATAACTATGGACCATGTGGTAATTAGCATCTACACTACTCACGAATAAATCGGCTTTCCCCGGAAAAGAGGTATGAATATGGATATAACAGTAAATACGGACGAGGTCCTGAAAGTTATAAATGCAGAACACTGTGACCCTTTCAGCATACTTGGCATTCATCGGCTCGACGACTTGAACAACAAGCAAAACAGCTTTGCAGTCCGTTCTTACTTTCCCAATGCAAAGGAAGTCTTTGTTATAGAAGCTGAAGGAAATACCAGACATAAAATGGAGAAGCTGCATGAAAACGGTTTTTTTGAGGCCGTCATCAAAAACAAAGATGGCTTTTTCCAATACAAGCTGGAAATAACCAATCATGACGGCAGCAGTTATGAAACCTATGATCCCTACAGTTTCTGGCCTGTTCTTACGGGCTTCGACCTGCATCTTTTCAATGAGGGCAATCATCATAAGATTTTTGAAAAGCTTGGAGCTCATGTCCGCAGAGTAAATGATATAGATGGCACACTATTTGCCGTGTGGGCACCATGTGCAAAACGCGTGAGCGTAATAGGCAGCTTCAATCAATGGGATGGCAGGAGGCATCAGATGAGATGCCTTGGGAGTTCAGGCGTATGGGAAATATTCATTCCCGGTATTACCCAGGGAGAAGTTTACAAATATGAAATAAAAACCAGCGGTAATGAAATTTATACAAAATCCGACCCATATGCTTTTTATTCGGAGCTTCGGCCAAACACCGCTTCAATTGTATACAGCCTGGATGGTTACAGGTGGGATGATGCTTCCTGGATGAGTGAGAGGGACAACAGCAATATATTTGAAAAACCTGTATCCATTTATGAAGTACATATGGGATCATGGGCAAGGATACCCGAGGAGGACCACAGATTTCTTACATACAGGGAACTTGCAGACAGGCTGGTAAAGTACGTAAAGGAAATGGGTTACACCCATATAGAACTCCTGCCTGTTGCAGAGCATCCTTTTGACGGCTCATGGGGCTATCAGGTTACCGGCTATTACTCCATAACAAGCAGATTCGGCACTCCCGAAGATTTTATGTATTTTGTAGATAAATGCCACCAGGGCGGTATAGGTGTCATAATGGATTGGGTCCCCGCACATTTTCCAAAGGACGGGCACGGCCTTGCAAGGTTTGACGGAAGTGCCGTTTATGAACATGAGGACAGAAAGCAGGGAGAGCATCCTGATTGGGGGACGCATATATTTAACTATGGCAGGCATGAGGTAAGGAATTTTCTGATTTCCAATGCGGTATTCTGGTTTGAGAAATACCATATAGACGGGCTGCGTGTCGATGCGGTAGCCTCAATGTTGTACCTTGATTACGGCAAAAAGGAAGGAGAATGGATACCCAACCAGTGGGGCGGAAAAGAGAATGTTGATGCCATAGATTTCCTGCGTCAGTTAAACAGCACAGTATACAGTTATTATCCCGGCATAATGATGATAGCCGAGGAATCCACCTCATGGGCCCAGGTATCAAAGCCTCCTTATGTTGGCGGTCTGGGTTTTTCCTTCAAATGGAATATGGGATGGATGAATGATTATTTAAGATATATAAGCATGGATCCCATATACCGCAAGTATCACCATAACCTTATCACCTTTTCGCTCATGTATGCCTTTTCCGAGAACTTCGTATTGGTTCTTTCCCACGATGAGGTTGTCCATGGAAAGTGCTCGATGATAAGCAAAATGCCCGGTGATTACTGGCAGAAGTTTGCAGGCCTGAGAGTCAGCTACGGGTACATGTACGGCCATCCGGGCAAGAAACTGCTGTTTATGGGGGGAGAATTCGGACAGTTTATCGAATGGGATTATCAGCGCAGCCTTGATTGGCATATTTTGGACTACGAAATGCACAGCAAACTTCAAAGATATGTAAAAGATTTAAATGAACTCTACAAAAATGAAAAGGTCCTGCATCAGGTAGATTTCAGCCATGAAGGCTTTGAATGGATAGACTGCAATAATGCCGATCAGGGCGTGGTATCTTTTATAAGAAAGGGTAAGGACTCCCGTGACATATTGATTTTCGTCTGCAATTTTACACCTGTGGTTTATTCCGATTATCGTGTGGGTGTTCCTCATAACCTGTATTATGAGGAAATTCTGAACAGTGACTCTGAAATATACGGAGGAAGCAATGTGGGAAACTTTGGGGGTATTCATCCGGAACAACTCGGTATTCACGGCAGGCCGTATTCTCTTAAACTGCAGCTGCCCCCATTGGGTATAATTGTGCTTAGGCCAAGGTTTATGTGAAAACGTTTGACAAAAAAATCTGCCTGGTATTGAGTTTGGCAGATTTTTCGTTAGATGATACATAATTTATAAAAGCCGCTCAACATTGAACGGCTTTTATCCTGATCTACTTCTTTTTGTCTTCAATGATTACAGAACCTGATATGTCATCCCAGTCAACATCCTTCCTGAATGTTTCAGCGATAAACCTTAAAGGTACCATAGTCCTGTTGTTTACAAGCTGCGGCGGAACATCCAGTCCGACTTCATTTCCGTTTACCTTTACAACACGGGTTTCAAGGTTCAGCTCGATTTTGACCGTCTGTGCACCATATACATCGCTGTAAACTGCCTTTGTTACTGTGGCTGTTGCAGTGGATTCATCCCATTGTACATCCGCTCCGAGAGCTGCTGTAACTGCTCTTACCGGGATGAGCGTCCTGTCGAACTTGATAACCGGAGGAACATCAAATTCTACTTCCTTCCCCCCGACAAATACCGGTATGGAATCATCCTTGTTGAGTTTTCTTTCCTTTGTAATCTTCCTTATCAATTCCTTCCTTTTTTCCCTGTCTTCTTCACGTACTTCTTTGAGCTTTTCCCTCAATTCCTCCATACGGTCTTTTAGGGCTTCCACTTTATCTTTCGCCTTATCTTTTAATTCTTCTTTTTCTACATTATTTACCTGGGCATTTGCATTGTTTAACTGAGCGTCTACACTGATTTTCACATTCTGTTCGGTTCTTTCATTATCTTTGTCGCTATCTCCTTTGAAATCCTTATCATTCCTGGCATACGCTGTACAAATGCTGAAAGACAAAGCTACAGCCACTGCTACGGATATGTACTTGATTTTTTTCATTTCAAACCCTCCTTATTTTAATTTATACCATATAATTCGTACGAACAAACTATTATTTTGGGGTTATTTTAGATATATTGTTAAAAATTAAAATTTTTGTACAAATTATCTGAGTCTTGCATGTACACATTCTTTATCAATAGTTTCCGGGTTTAGTCATTTTTGTCCTTGTTGGTTTTCTGTTTATCGTTCGTATCATAATCCTGCTGTTTCATTCCGTTTAAAGTATTTTCCTGCTTGTTCTGCCTGGTGTTGCTGTTCTGCACGGGCGCTTTGGGATTGTTCCTGTCATCCTTTCCACCTTCCCGGGCATTATCCGTATGTGAGTCATTTTCTCTGCCCTTATCCCTGTTATCCCTGGGCTCCGTCCTTGGAGTAAACCTATTGGTAGGTCTGGGAGTAATTGAAGGAGTAATTATGATGGGATAACTGCTCTTCTGCTTTGCATCATTATCTCTGGCATTATCAGGCCTGTTAGCCTTTCCGGTATTCTTAACATTATCCTTCTTATCGTCCCTGTCTTCTTCACTCTCTCCATTCCAGTCCGTATCACCAATTACATCCTTGCCTGGGCTCTTAAGGTTGAGTTTTGGATTTGGTGCGGGGATGGGTGGCCTATTCTGGGGACTTTTTGTTGGCAAGGGACTGAAAGTGTTTTTTGTGTTTTTCCCATTATTCCTGTTATCAGTCTCTTTTTTATCCTTGTTCTCATCCTTTTTCTCCGGAAGAATTTTTCTGTCTCCGCGTATGGACTTCAAAATGTCCTTTACAGGAGCATTTTTAAGGTCTGCTGCCTTCAATTCCGGATTGCTTTGCTGGGCTTTCTCTATAAGCATGAGTTTTCCCGGAGACAATCCCTGCTCCCTGGCTGCTTCACGCCTTTCAAGCGGTATTTTCTCAAGAAGTATTTCCGTATTTACTTTTTGGGATTTCAGCCTCTCTGCTGCCTTATTATTAACAATGGCTCCGATTTTTTCCGCCTTTTTTTCATCCTTGCTTGATACCGTGAGCATTACGGCATTTTCATCCGTTCCTGAAGAGAGGTAACCCTTTTCAACAGCTTTTTTAAGTATGTTTTCTACCCCGTCCTCCAGCTTTTTATTGCTGAAGGAATTCATGGCTATCAAATCCCTGGCATCATCATTTAAGGCTTCAACCTTTATAATCCTGTCAAACATGTTGGCTGTGAGTTCTATGCTGGGGTTTATATCAACGTCAATATAGCTGTATGGCTTATAATAGCTGTATGCTCCAAAACCGGTACTTGTTATCAGCAAAAAGACTGCTGCAACGGCGGCAAACTTTGTAAACGCCGGTACATTGAAACTGCCGGCTGATGGGACCTCCACTTCATATCCAACCTGCATGCGTCCGTTGTTGCGTATTTTTTGAAACGTTCCGTTCTTTCCCATAACTACAGCATATTTACCGCTTATTTCGACAACCACTGCTTTCATCCCATCACCTCCAGTCAATATAGTCTTTTATGAATTGATAATCACCTGTGATAATAATCAGTACCGCTAGTATATATTTTCGTGCTCTTTCTATAGTTTTTCGGGGTATCCCCAAAGCTTTTTCAATTTCTGCAACAGGTAGATATCTTTTAGTCTTAATTGTTGTTAAAAGCTCATTCTGCGTCTGGAGGTCGATTCATTCTCCCAATAGAGTACTATAGCCTGCCTGTTTCTTACATCTGCTACTTTGTGAAACCTACTTATCAGTTATTCAACATGTGGTCTACCATTACATTCTATCTGATTGCAGTCTCAGCTCTTGGAATAGGTGCAATTCTTTTTCTGCAATATGTATCCGCTCCTTTGTTTAGGGCATTTACGGATAAAGTGGCAACCCTATTTCGTGAAAGATCCTTTGGATCCTTAGTCTGGTATTACTA
>CALMWN010000502.1 GCA_937873555.1 uncultured Clostridia bacterium | reverse complement strand
CAAGGGTTTTCAGACGTTACAAGACTAAAGTCTGTTCTTGGAACAACAGCTTTGGCCTTGTTTTTTAAGAATATAACTTGTTAAAATTATGTTAAAATATTGTCAAAGAAACTTGCATATGATATAATGATATAAGTAAGCACTATAAAGCACTATAAAGTTTACGATTTATACTTAAGTTTTTATCAATCATAAATCGTATAGTTCAAATATATAGAGATAAATCTTTATTTATTTGTTCTTACAACATAATGCCCTGACGGAGAAGATCAATCTGATCTGGAAGAAAATTAGACATATGGCTGGAGGTACAATCATAGCATAACTATGTTTGCTTTGCCGAATCTAACTTTCCTTTCACGGAAAGTTTTTTTATTGCATAAGAAAGTTTGCTTTCTTATGCAATAAAAAAATGAACTTCTGCGTGTACCAGCTTTTCCTCAATACATCGGAAAGGCACATGCGCAAACAAAAGTGGCCAAGCCACCTTTGTACTTTTAAAGGAGGTAATATGCTTGAGAAAAATTGCCGTTATAAGTGCCATTCTTGAGGACCCGGGTAAATGCCAACATGAATTCAACGAGGTAGTTTCAAGCTTTAAAGGAATTATTAAGGGTAGAATGGGCATCCCATTTGAAGAGGGACTTGCAGTGGTCTGCATTACCGTCGTAGGAGAGTTGGACCAGATAAACAGCCTTACTGGAAAGATTGGGAATATCGAACATGTTTCTGTAAAAACGTCTGTATCTAAAAAGGATATTTAATTATGAAGAAGCTTATTGAGAAATTATATCGGGAAAATTACCTGAATACTGATGATATGTTGACATTGCTTGACAACATATATGATCCAGGTAACATGAACTATCTGCTCGCCAGGGCGCATGAGACCAGGATGGAGCATTACCATACAAAAGTCTTTATGAGGGGCCTGGTGGAGTTTACAAGCTATTGCAAGAGGGATTGCCTGTACTGCGGTATCAGGGCTTCCAATAGAAAGGCGGAAAGGTACAGGCTGTCTTCCAGTGAGATTCTTGAAGCCTGTGCAGAAGGATATGAACTCGGTTACAAAACCTTTGTACTGCAAGGTGGAGAAGATGATTATTATACTGATGACAGGGTTGTAGAAATAGTCGGGAAAATAAAGGAAAGATTCCCCGGTTGTGCCGTGACACTGTCCATAGGGGAAAAAAGCTTTGAATCCTATAAGAAGTATTATGACGCAGGAGCGGACAGATATCTTCTAAGGCATGAAACCGCATCCCGGACGCTTTATAACAAGCTTCACCCCAAAACAATGAGCTTTGACAACAGAATTCAATGCCTGAAGAATCTTAAGGAAATAGGATACCAGGTGGGGGCTGGATTTATGGTGGGCTTACCCGGACAGACGAATGAGGATTATGTCATGGACCTGCACTTTTTAAAGGAACTTCAGCCTCATATGGTCGGAATAGGGCCGTTTATTCCGCATAAGGATACGCCATTTGCAGCAGAAGGGGGCGGTACGGTTGAAACCACTATAGTAATGCTGGCGATAGTCAGGCTTCTCCTGCCTGAGGTGCTATTGCCGGCGACCACGGCACTTGGGACATTGGATCCGATGGGCAGGGAAAAGGGGCTCAAGGCAGGTGCGAATGTTGTCATGCCTAACTTGTCTCCTGTAGAGGTGAGGAAAAAGTATGCCCTGTATGACGGCAAGATATGTACGGGGGATGAAGCTGCCGAGTGCAGGAAATGTATAGAAGGGCGGATAACCAATGCGGGGTTTTCCGTGGATATGTCCAGAGGCGACCATAAAACTTGGAGGAGTGAGCAATATGTTTATTAACCAGGAATACATCAACAGCCTTTTAAAAGAGGCAAAACATGCAGGTAAGGAAGAAATTCAAAAGGTCCTTGAAAAGGCTCGGAAAGGAAAGGGCCTGTCACACAGGGACATTGCAGTGCTGCTTGAAATCAGTGATGAAGAGCAGAGCAGGGAAATGTTCAACATTGCAGGAAATATAAAAAAATCAATTTACGGTAACAGAATTGTAGTTTTCGCACCTCTTTACATAAGCAACTACTGCGTGAACAATTGTACTTATTGCGGGTACAAAAGAACAAATAAAATTGCAAGAAGGAGGTTGAGCCGCGATGAGATCCGGGAGGAAGTCAGGATACTGGAGAAAATGGGGCACAAGAGACTGGCTTTGGAGGCCGGAGAAGATCCTGTCAACTGTGACATTGACTATGTCCTGGATTCCATTGCTGCAGTTTATGATACTCATGAAGAAAATGGAGTAATCAGAAGAGTAAATGTCAATATAGCAGCTACTACGGTTGATAACTACAGGAAACTGAAAGCTGCCGGGATAGGTACATATATCCTGTTCCAGGAAACCTACCACAGCCCTACTTACGACAAGGTGCATCCAAACAGCATCAAACATGATTTTGAATATCATCTTACGGCTTTTGACAGAGCTATGGAGGCCGGGATTGATGATGTCGGCGGCGGGGTCTTATTCGGTCTGGCAGATCCAAAGTTTGAAGTTCTGGCACTGATGATACACAATGAGCATTTGGAAGAGAAATTCGGTGTCGGGTTTCATACCATTTCGGTACCAAGGCTGAAAAAGGCTGAAGGAATGGACCTGAGCGAATTCCCATATCTTGTGGATGACGAAACGTTCAAGAAGATTGTGGCCGTTATACGTATTGCGGTGCCATTTACCGGGATTATCCTTTCGACCAGGGAGAGCCATGAACTGAGAAGGGAAGTAATCAATTACGGTATTTCACAGATCAGTGCGGGTTCATGCACAGGAGTGGGCGGGTATAGGGAACACGAAGAAGGTAAAATTGTGCAGCAGTTTGATATTGCCGATCAAAGGAGCCCGCTGGAGGTATTGAAGGAGCTGATTGACGACAAGCATATCCCAAGCTACTGCACGGCATGTTACAGAATGGGCAGGACCGGCGACAGGTTTATGAGCCTTGCCAGGACTGGACAGATACAGAATGTGTGCCTTCCCAATGCGCTTATGACATTGATGGAGTATATTATGGATTATGGAGATGAAGAACTCTACATTAAGGGAGAAAAATTGATTTTTGCAGAGGCAAACGGAATACAGCGGGAGGACATAAAAAACCTGTTGCTAAATAACCTTCAGAGAATAAAAGGTGGAGAAAGAGACCTTTATTTATAGGAGGCAGCATGAGAATAGAACGCGATTCGCTGGGCACGAGGGAATTGGACGATAAAGATTACTATGGCATACATACAAAAAGGGCGATTGAGAATTTTAGCATCACATCAAGGCCTATACACTACGAGCTCGTAAAGGCTTTAGTAACTGTCAAGAAAGCGGCTGCCGCGGTAAACGGCAGCCTGGGCCTGCTTGAAGAAAAAACTGCAGATGCGGTTATAAAAGCATGCGACGAGATTTTGAGAGGGTCTCTGGCTGAACAGTTTGTTGTAGACGCCCTGCAGGGTGGAGCCGGAACTTCCGCAAATATGAACGTAAATGAGGTTATTGCCAACAGGGCCATAGAAATACTTGGAGGCAGGAAAGGGGACTATTCCGTAGTACATCCCCTGGATCACGTTAATATGTCGCAATCTACCAATGATGTTTTTCCTACAGCAGTGAGGATTGCGGCAATAAGGCTGCTTGGATTTGCGAGCGAGCTTTTTGCAGAATTGCAAACAGCACTGCAGGAAAAGGAGGAAGAATTCTCTGCGGTCTTAAAGGTTGGAAGGACGCAACTCCAGGATGCGGTTCCAATAATGCTCGGACAGGAGTTTGGGGCATGGGCACAGGCAATTTCAAGGGACAGATGGAGGCTGTACAAGGTTGAAGAGAGGCTGCGGCAGGTAAATATAGGGGGAACGGCGGTAGGTACAGGGCTTAACGCTGAAAAGAAATACATATTCATGATTGTAGAGAAGCTCAGGGAATTGACCGGGCTTGGGCTGGCAAGGACTGAATACATGATGGATACGACTCAGAACTGTGATGTATTTGTTGAAGTATCAGGCCTTATAAAAACAGCAGCAGTCAATCTGTCAAAGATTGCAAGCGATTTAAGACTGCTTTCTTCAGGACCCAGGGCAGGAATAGGTGAGTTGGTCCTTCCACCGGTACAGGCCGGTTCTTCCATAATGCCAGGCAAGGTAAATCCGGTCATACCCGAAGCTATAAACCAGATTGCTTTCCAGATTATGGGCAATGACCTTGCAATAACTCTGGCGGCCCAATCGGGGCAGCTTGAGCTGAATGCATTTTTGCCTGTAATCGCCCACAATTTATTTGAAATGCTTGATCTGCTGAGAAATGGGCTCAGGATATTTATCGACAAGTGCATCAAAGGTATACATGCGGACAGGGATAAATGCAGGCAATTGGTAGAACAGAGTTTTACGATGGTGACGGCACTGGTAGGACACATAGGTTATGACAGGGCTTCCGGACTGGCCGCGAAATGTGCCTTATCAGGTAAAACTGTCAGGGAAGTGCTTTTAGAAGAAAAATTAATTGATGAGGCCGACATCGATATGATACTCAACCCTATAGAGATGACAATACCGGGTATACCGGGGAAAAGGAAGAAGAAATGATATGAATACAACACCTGTTTCCAACAGAATTCACATTTCCATTTTTGGCAGAAGGAATGCCGGAAAATCAACTTTAATAAATGCACTTACAAATCAGAATATCGCAGTCGTTTCCGACATACCGGGGACAACTACCGACCCTGTATACAAAACCATGGAGCTTTTACCCCTGGGCCCGGTTGTGATAATTGATACTGCCGGTATTGACGACGAAGGCGAGCTTGGCAGCTTGAGGATCCAAAAGACTTATGAAGTACTGAGGAAAACTGATCTTGCAATCCTGGTAATGGATCCGGGTGAGGGTATTACGGAATTTGAAAGAGATCTCTCACAAAAAATCAAGGAGAAGGGAATTCCTTCAGTAGGAGTGCTGAACAAGAGTGACATCCGGGAGATAGCTCCGGGTGAATTAAGCACATACGGCGAACGGCTGGGTATGACGTTCGTAAAAGCAAGTTCTCAGACCAAAGAGGGAATTGATGACCTGAAAAAACTGATAACTCAAACAGCAAAACATGATGAAACTCAGATTAGCATAGTGGGTGACCTTATAAACCCTGGTGAAATAGTAGTTCTTGTTACTCCTATAGATAAAGCTGCACCAAAAGGGAGACTGATTCTACCCCAGCAGCAGACCATAAGAGACATTATAGAAAATGATGCTATTGCCGTCGTTACAAAAGAGCATGAACTGAAAGAAACCCTCGCCAGCCTTGGGAAAAAGCCTTCACTGGTTATCACCGACTCTCAGGTTTTTTTGAAGGCTTCAGCAGATACGCCTGAAGAAATACCTTTTACTTCATTTTCAATACTGTTTGCGAGATATAAGGGTGAGCTTTTTGAACTGGTAAAAGGTATAAAGAGGATAGAATCACTAAAACCCGGGGATAGAGTTCTGATTGTGGAAGGCTGTACTCACCACCGCCAATCGGATGATATCGGCAAGGTGAAAATACCAAGGTGGATAAGGCAGATGGCAGGCGGGGAAATTGAGTTTGAATGGGCT
Organism: uncultured Clostridia bacterium; assembly: GCA_937873555.1. GTDB lineage: Bacteria > Bacillota > Clostridia > Acetivibrionales > CALMWN01 > CALMWN01. Next base: position 1,030 of record CALMWN010000502.1, on the reverse strand, counting down.
GCAGGCACATACTTTCCTGAAGAGATTGAAAAGTTCAATGCTATTGTACATTGTGGTGCATGCATGCTTAACAAACAGGAAATGTTGTACAGGATAAACTCTGCGAAAGTACGAAATGTTCCTATAACCAATTACGGAATGCTCATAGCCCATGTGCAGGGTGTCCTGAGACGTGCTTTAAAGCCTTTTCCTGCAGCATTGATGCTTTTAGAGGAATAACCTTTATTCAAACGGGATAATGATGGAAATCCAATCAATTATGGTAATAAAAAAAAGACTTTGCTGAAGCAAAGCCATATAATTGAAGCAAAGCTTAAACCGTTTAGTTTTAACCTGACCATGCATCAAAAATGATGTATGAAATGGTGGTGAAAATGGTGGTGAAAATGGTGGTGAAAATGATGGAAAGGGTGAAAAGGATGAAAACCATCAAAAGGACCACCGAACGGCATTATTCTTGTATTTTCATCACCCATGTAGCTATAAGATGAGTCACCGTAATCAGGCATTTTAAAACCTCCTTATATATTTATTCATAATTCATAATATGCTGTATTTGAGCAATGAGTTACGCATAATTAATAATATGTAAACTTCCTTATAAAAGAAATGAAATTTCATTTTACACTGTATCGATAGAACAAACGATTATAATTAAACATATAAAAGCATGTGCTTGCAAACTGGATATAAATTAAATCTTTTGCCTGAGATAATGATATTATTGGGTTGAATAGAATTCAGTCTGATGATAACATATAAAAGCTGTCGCAAAGAGCGACTTGGTTGTAAGTTTTGAATGCCGTAAACAAAATAGTGATAGACAGTTTAGAAGTACATCAACATATTTTGTTTACTAAAGCAAATCAATGAAACAACTCAAGTCGCATAAATGGTAGAATAAAGAAGAAAAAAGGTGTTGACAGATAAGCGGAGGAATGTTATTATATAACTCCGCACTAATAAAGCGGGTAACAAATGGACTTTGAAAAGTAAACAGTGTAAATGAAGTGAAGGAACTCGAAAAAGA
>CALMWN010000501.1 GCA_937873555.1 uncultured Clostridia bacterium | reverse complement strand
ACAGTACATAAAAATAATGCCATAATTTTACTCACTTACATGTATACATAACCCCTCCATCCCAGATTTTAGTACTATAATTGTACTTGTACTTTTAAAGAATGCAGAAATTTTAATGTTAGAGCAAAAATCTTAAAGGGTATTGTAAAATACATGTATACAAAAAACGGCAGGCAATCACCTCTGTGACTGTCTGCCGTTTTTAACTGCATCAAGCCTTCCTCCACTTTACCCCCTGGGGAGTGTCCTCCAGCGCAATACCCATATCCTTTAGCTTATCCCTTATCTCGTCGGCAAGCTTCCAGTTCTTTTCCTTCCTTGCCTGCTGGCGCTGATTTATGAGTTCTTCTATTTCGGGAGCGGCTTCCTCCGTTTTTTCCTCTTTTTCCCTGACATCCGCTATTTCAAGACCGAGTATGGAATCCATCCTTACCAGCAGGTCGAACAAAACTCCGGATTTTTTGGGATACCGTATTACATTCCATACGATCCCGAGTGCCTTTGGTATATTGAGGTCGTCATTGACCGCCTCTTCGAATTCCCTGAGGAAAGCCTCGACGGTCTCCTTTTCAACTTCATCCCTTCCGTTCTTCTGGGCAAGCGCCCCTTCAAGCAGCCTGTCCAAGGAAACCTGTGCACTATGGATTGCATCCCAGGTAAAATTCAGTTTGTTCCTGTAATGGGCATTCAGGCACAGATATCTGTATGCAAGCGGGCTGTAGCCTTTCTCCTTCAGATTTGCAACCGTATATGTGTTTCCGAGGCTTTTCGACATCTTCCCATTGTCAACCAGCAGGAATTCGCCGTGCATCCAGTACCTGACCGCAGGTTTTCCCAATAAAGCTTCGGATTGCGCTATTTCATTCTCATGATGGATCGGAATATGGTCTACTCCTCCTGTATGGATGTCAAACACGTCTCCAAGGTACTTTCTCCCCATGGCGGAGCACTCGATATGCCAGCCCGGGTATCCCATTCCCCATGGACTGGGCCACTGCATGATATGTTCCCTGGGGGCTTTTTTCCAAAGTGCGAAGTCGGCGGGGTGATGCTTTTCCTCGTTCACCTCAACCCTCGCCCCGGCCATCTGCTCTTCCAGATCAATGCGGGAGAGCTTTCCGTAACCCTTGAACCTGCCTATGTCAAAATAAACCCCGTCTCCGGTCTCATATCCATAGCCCTTCTCCACAAGGCCTTCCACAAATTCAATCATTTCAGGAATGTGATCTGTGGCCTTTGATACCACCTCCGGGGTTTGTATGTTCAGAGCCCTTGCATCATTAAAGAACACGCCGGTATAATATTCCGCAATCTCCCATGGTGACTTCTTCTGTTCCTTTGCGGTTTTCATCATCTTGTCCTCGCCTTCATCGGCATCGGATACGAGGTGGCCTACATCTGTAATATTCATTACATGCTTGAGCTTATATCCGTTGTACTGCAGCACACGCCTTAAAATATCCATGAAAACATAAGTCCTTAAGTTCCCGATATGGGCATACTGATATACTGTAGGCCCGCAAGAATACATTCTTACTTCTTTCACATCAAGAGGCTGGAATTCCTCTTTCTTCCTTGTTAAGGTATTGTAGATTTTCATTTGACTTTAGCTCCTCCTGTATATATAATGGCATATCCCTATGCTTTTTTATCTTCTTCAGGCTCATGACTGCAGAACAATTCTCCCACTTTTTCATGAGGCATCTGTTTAAGCCTGCTGTCAACAGATACACCTTCTTTTTGAGATATGATCGCTTCAAGGCGCTCTATCCTGGCAAGAAGTCTGCAAAGCTCCTGCGAGACAGGATCAGGAATATGTATCTGATCCAGTTCTATGGATGGCGCAATTCTTGAATCCCCACGCTTCACAGCCCTTCCTTTTGCTCCTACCACCGTGGTGTTGGGTTCAACTTCACTTGAAACAAAGGTATTGGCTCCAATCTGTGCGTTATCCCCCACCTTGAAAGGACCGAGCACTTTTGCGCCCGCACCGATCAAAACATTGTTTCCTATCGTCGGGTGCCTTTTCTTCCCCTTGTCTTTTCCCGTACCTCCAAGGGTCACCTGGTGGTATATCGTGCAGTTATCCCCTATTTCTGCGCTTTCACCTATTACAATACCCATGCCGTGGTCAATGAACAGGCCTTTGCCGATTTTTGCCCCCGGATGTATCTCTATACCTGTGATAAACCGTGCAATTTGAGATATCAGCCTCGCAACAAAAAACATATCGTTTTTATAAAACCAGTGGGCAAACCTGTGGAAAAAAATCGCATGAAAGCCCGGATAAAGCAGTATCACTTCAATTGCACTCTTTGCAGCCGGATCACGCTCTGCTATGGACCTTGCATCATCCAATAAGCCTTTTAACATAAAAAACCCTCACTTGAAATTTAATTTCACATACTTTATTTTGTATAAAGTATATGCCAATAAAAGAATAAAAACCTCTCCTCCATAAAAATAGAGGCGAGGTTGATCGCGGTTCCACTCTAATCAGGCAGGTATCCGGCTGTCAGCCTTCAACTTTCCCAACTTGTATGCATAACGGCGCTTCACCGTGGAGACTTACCTGTCCGTCATATTCATTAACAAGACAAAACGGTCCGTTTCAGCCCTCCAGTTCATGAGTGCACTTCCCTTGCCTTATTGCCTGCAGCTGCTTTCAGCCTGTTGACAGCCACTCTCTGTTGGAATTCCGGCAGGTACTCTACTCATTCATAACCTTTATCAATATTCCAGTTTCTATTCTACCAAATACTGAATGCAAAGTAAACAACCCGGGTATAAACTTGTATGCAAATTGCAATCATACTCCAAACAATACCAATAGAAACTTTTTGAATAATTATTGTCAATTTTATTAATAATAATTTGGGAAAGGACGTGATTAAATGGCTAATCAATATGACAGCACAAGAGCCGGAACGTTTAACATAACCCATTTTATAATCAGGCTTGTTGTGGGGGCAATAGTTCTTGCAGTAACGGCAGCCTTAACCCCCGGCTTTACAATATCTGGAATATGGCCGCTGCTGTTCGGTGCACTGATCCTTGCAGCATTGGACTACCTTGCCTTCAAAATGTTCGGCCTGAATGCATCGCCATTTGGAAGGGGAATTTCCGGATTTATACTGGCAGCATTGATAATTTATCTTACACAATTCTTTGTAGCAGGGTATACGGTTACAATGTGGGGCGCCATCCTGGGAGCAGTGATATATGGCATAGTCGATGCAATTATTCCCGGCAAAGCCATGTAAAAAACAACGGGATAAATAACGGGCAATAGAGCCCTGCAAAATTCAGCTTCATATGTTTCAGTTCAAATGAGTAAAAAAAATTAGTGAGGCAATAAAGCCTCACTAATTTATTTTGTTGTAGAAAACCCAAAATGCCGATCCCTATATTTTGACACCTAGCCTTAGCTAGGTGGGTGTCCTGCTAAAAGTTTCAACCTTCCCCTGCCGTTGCACTCGACTACAATCGAATGTCGGAATTATCCTGGGGCCTGATATCGGCTTTCAAACGCCAAACTCCCTTATATCAAATGTAGGTTCAAAATTATAGGTTTATTCGAACATTTCAGGATTGATATCTTAACCGCTTGCAAAGTTATTATATCATCAGCTCAAGTCCTATAACAACAAACCCTATCAGCTGTTAAAGCCCTCAATCATTATATATTTTAATAAAACTTAATATTGCTCATTAATTCAAATGATAGACAATTATTTCGAGCACATATATAAGATAAATTCAATCAATGATATTTTATCCCTGATGCAAAAAATTATTTATACAGGCAAATCTTATCAGACTCCGATCCTGTTTTCCCTGGCATAAAAGAAGAGGTACTGCTGTGCGAACCCTGCCAGTTCACCGAAATAAGCGGCCGCAAATTCCTGTATCTCCCTAAAGCTCGCTTCCCTCTTGAAGTACAACTCCTCCATCACTCTTTTCACCCAGACATCCGTTGGAAATACGTCATACTTGGTACCGCTGTAGAGCAGAACACAATCTGCCACCTTCGGCCCTACTCCGGGAAATCTCATAAGCTCCTTCCTTGCATCTCCGGTTTTCATTCCTGCAAGGCTTTTAAGATCAATCTCACCTGTTTTCGCCAGCATAGAGCTGTTGATTATATACTTGCACCTGAAGCCGCCCCTGCAGACATCCAGTTGCTCCACGCTGGTATCGGAGAGCTTTTCCACCGGAGGAAAGGTGTGATAATCACTACCGTCATAGCTGACTTTGTCACCATAAATACTTGCAATTACACCTACGGTCTTTTTTATTCTTGGTATCATATTATTTGCGGAGATAATAAATGAAACAAGGGTTTCCCAGATATCCTGCCTTAGCAGTCTTATGCCGTGTCCATAGCTTATGGCTTCTCTCATTATGTCGTCCTTGCATAGAAGGGTCTTGATTTCCGAATAATCTCTGCCAAGGTCAAAATAGTCGTACCAGATATCTATAAAATCCTGAAGCGTAGAATTGTTCAATACAAGAACCCCTTCATCGTATTGAGCATTAACCACCCTGCCCTTAGCCACGCCGGTATAGCTTCCGTCTTCCTGCCGTATCCACCTGAAACACTGACCGCAGTCAAAAACATGCACCGGATGAAAATCCCTCAAATTTTTAACAACAATGCTTTTGTCCTTTTCAATTATTTCATATCCTTTGTAATCCATATCCACACCCTTATCAGGCAGTTCGCGCTGCATGGTTTGCAGCTGGTGATCCACAGTGCTGACGCCCGTTTAGTTATATATATATATTCCCTGCTTTTTCTGTTATAATAAGAAAAGTTGGCATAAGCCTAAATTATTATACCACACTAACCAGGCTTGTTTATAAACAGAAAGGAAATCACCCGGATGAAGGAAAAAATCTATACAATACCTGTAACCGACGCTTTCAGGACAGAATGCGAGTGCCCCATATGTGTACTGGAAAAAAAGCTTGAGGATGAATATATAGATTATATATTGGGGCCATCATTGATGGAGCCGGACGGCAGGATGGAAACCAACGAGAACGGATTTTGCCGCAGGCATTTTGAGATGCTGTACAACACTCAGACAAACCGGCTGGGCCTTGGGCTGATTATTGCAACACACCTGCAGGAGCAAAACCGGAAGCTGAAAAAATCCTATGAAAGTAAATCCGAACTTATACGTCTGGATTCACAGGCTTCCCTGGTAAAAAACCTGTCAAATAAAATTTCCTCCAAAAAGACCGAAACAGAGAAATTTTTAGATGAACTGATTTCAGAACTCACTGCCCATGAAGGCAAATGTACGATATGTGGAAAACTGGACCATACCATGGATAGGTATATGGATGTCGTTTTGTACCTGTGGTTCAAGGAAGATGATTTCAGAGAACTTTTCAGCAGCAAAAAGGGCTTTTGCATGAAGCACTTCAGGCTGCTTCTGGAAAGTGCCAAAAAATATCTAGGAGCAAAGGAAATTGCCATATTCATGGAACCTCTCATAAAAATGCAGACGGAGAATATGGAGCGGATTCAGCAGGAAGTGGACTGGTTCACCAAGAAATTCGACTACCGTTATAATGATGCCCCCTGGGGGAATTCGAAAGATGCATTGCTTAGAAGCATACAAAAGATATCGGGTTTTTGCGATTTGAAATAGGGTTTGATATGGATAATACGGTTTCTCACATGGTACAAAGATATGGCCCGGATGGAAATTCATCCGGGCCTGTTTATTTGTGTCGGTTCCAGGCGGGCGGACAGCTCTGTCCGCCCCTACGGTTCGCTTTGCAAAATGAGGGGGCTGAATTTTATTGCATATGGAAATCCACCTATTACAGTAATAAAATCCAGTTGTAACTTTTTACCCATAAAAAAAATATAATATAGCGATTGTAAAAATAAAAGTGAGGTATCGGCATGTTCAGTAATAGAAGATCGTACATATCGGGACAGCATTCCAACAGACCGGCAGCTGCAGCCCATGAGGTTCAGGACGGAAGCCGGGGGGAAAGTCCCACCATATCTCAGGGCAGTACAGATTCGTTATATGCCTTGTTTGAAGAATTCAGGAAAAGTATGAACCTCCTGGAGGAAAAGCTTGAATACATGGATATGAAGCAAAAAAAACTGGAAAACCAGATAGAAAAATATGTTTCCAGGCTAAAAATGCTGGATGCTGACATTGCTGCCATACAAACGGAATTGGAAACATCCAAAAACCTCAGACAAAATACCGGTGAAACCAGCCAGAGCAGTGTTGCCAGCAATATTCCAATTATGCCCGGTACGGGATTTGCATGCGTAACCGCTGAATATCTCAAGAATCTCAAGGAAAGGTGAATTTACGGCAATTTTATCTCACAACGGATTTCAATATAACATTTCAAGCAGTAACATAATACCAGGCAGTTGAATATTATGTAAAAGAACAGATTGATAGTACCTGAAAACATATTGCCGGGTCATTATCGCTGTACAAAATCGTAGAAAGGAGTGTTCTTATATGAAATTCCAGGAAGCAAATCTCGGATCAAAGACTGAATTTGCTGAGTACGTAAAAACCGTTATTCCGAAACTCTTCAAGGGTGAGCTTGCAGTTGAGGGAAAAAAAGTAGCTCTGCCGCAGGACGGCGATCTGGACTTCAAAGTAAAGTATGATGAGGATGAATCAGGAGGTTCCTTCACCATAAAGGTATCCTGGGAATATCCCGGTGCCCGCGATGAAGATGTTGACGTAGACACCGACTGATGCCTGCTGGAAAAGTTCTAAATGTTGACTTATATGATTTATGATTAATCTTGACTGATTCCTGGTCGTGAAATGCTTCAATTCACGACTAGGAATCAGCTTACTTACTGTCTCTTATACAC
>CALMWN010000500.1 GCA_937873555.1 uncultured Clostridia bacterium | reverse complement strand
ACTCATTTCCATCACCGACATACCTGATTTTCCATAGCACAGCATTTCACTCTGAGCCTTTAGTAAAACCTTTTCAGGTAAAACCGACGGCCCTGGCGAAAAATTATAAACTCTTTCCATACTATCACTCCTTAATTGAATATTATTAAAGAAATTAATACAAAAGTAAATAAAAAAAGCCAAACCTAAAAAGATATGACCCCTGAAAATGCATAGCTTGCAATCGCATAGCCATACATCAAATAACTCTGTCCTTTTGCCTGAGAGATTACAGGCCTTACGGCCTTTGCCCCTTCGGCGCCTTCTACGGTCTCTCCAGAGGTCCGTCCTGTTGAGGTCTGCTATACCTGAGAGTGCTACTCCTTCGGTGTATTTCCATATTTCTGGAAACAACTCTCCCTCAACAATCATCCGTCTTTAATTAATTTAATTGAATTTTATTATAATTTAACAGGTAAATGATGTCAAGGTTTTATTTATTCTGTGAAAAGTTTTCCAAATTCATAGAAATCCTTCACCCTGTCTTTGATTTCCGGATGCCTTCCGTACCTGTCCAGGAGTATCGAGCTCATTCCCAGCTTTCTCGGCTGAACATAATCATTCATATAGTCATCACCGAAAAACAGAATTTCTTCACCTGAAGCTTTTGCCTGCTTAAGGGCTGAATAATAAATATTGGAATGTGGTTTTCTCCATCCTTCATCCACAGATACGACAATAAAATCAAAGCAGTCGATAATTCCGTTCCTTTCAAGCAGCTGCTCAATACCTCCCTTAACCATGAAATTCGAGACTACCCCCAACCGGTACTTTGAAGCCAGATGATGAAGCACATGGCTCACATCATCCTTGACATAGCATTTTGATGAATAGTTCCTCCAGTAAGTTTCATCCAGAGAATTTGTAATCCTTTCCGCAATATCCGGAGTGATTCCGGGATTTTCACGGACCACCTGCAAAAACCTGTCATGCATTTCATACTCTGTGTATTCAGGCAAACTGTCATTCATCCTGTTTCGTACGGTTTTATAAGTATCAAAAAAGCCATCAAAGCTTTCCCAGTGATGTTCCACCCCTGAACCCTCAAAGCCCCATGATGCATATTCCCTGAGTGTAGGCAGCTCAGTAAGGTCTACAAGAGTCTCCATGCAGTCGAGCAAAATACATTTTATCCCTTTCATTAAAGGTTACCTCCGGGGTTTATGGATTGCGCGAATAACAAACTCTATTCATATGGATCTTATTCTCTTGAAAGATAATTGATATATGCTTCATCTATACAGGAAAATCAAGGATATGTCAAGTATTAACTATTGGGGTTTTCTTTTTCCACCTTCTTTTTTCCTTTCCTCAACATCTCATACAATCCCATTGCAAGCAGAAAAACCCCAAACCACCTTCTCAATGTATTTCCAGTGAGCATAATTGCAAGCTTTGACCCCAGGAATGCTCCAAGAAGCCCAAATATCACAATGGGAAATGCCATCCCGAAATAAATCCTTTTATTTTTAACATGGATAATCAATGCTATCAGTGCCGTAGGTATGAAAAAGAGCAGATTTACACTTTGGGCGATATGCTGCTCCGGCTTTATAAAAATGACAAGCGCGGGTATGAGTATTGCCCCCCCGCCTATTCCCATACCGCTTATTATGCCTGACGCCAGACCCATAAGGAAAAGCTTCATTCCTTCCTCCTGCATCTAAAATATAAGCCTTATTGCAGCTAAAATCATAAAAACCGCAAATATTTTTCTTAAAATTCCTGCAGGACAAATACTGAGAAGCTTTGCACCCAAATATCCTCCCACAATTCCTCCAAGTGTCACATTTAAGGTCAAAGGCCAATTTACATAGCCGTTCCAGATATAAAAGAATGAACTGACAACTGTAAGAGGAAGTATTATGGATATGGCAGTGGCATGTGCCTTGTGATCTTCGGCACCCAGAAGCAGTACCATGGCAGGCACAGCTATCGTGCCGCCGCCTGAACCGAAAAGTCCGTTTGCCACCCCGGTAACAAGCCCGATTATTGCATACTTCACGTATTTGCCTGTGGTCTTTCCCTTTTTATTCAAAAACAAGCACCTTTCAAATAAATCTGATTATATTCGGTACTACTTTGTTATCTATATTTTTATATAATGCGCCGTAATATTCAAAACTCCATTTATTCCCATATAAATCAAATAAAAGATAGTATCATTTTAATATTTATTTTCAAGTCATGCTTGCAAATTTTTCTAATACATTGTATACTAAGAGTGAGTACTCACTCATTTTTAAGGGTAGTTTAACTTTAATATC
>CALMWN010000499.1 GCA_937873555.1 uncultured Clostridia bacterium | reverse complement strand
GACCTATTGGTCGCCAATCAGTCAGAAGGTTTCAGACACCACCAAAAACTACAATGAACTGGCTTGCTACATAGAGCTGGAGAAAAGGACGGGTATTCATATCAATTTTCAGCATCCGCCATTTGGACAGGAAAAAGAGCAGTTCAACCTTATGATGGCTTCAAATGATTACCCCGACCTCATCTGGTATACCTGGACGGATATTCCCGGAGGACCTGCCAAAGCCGTCAATGACAAGGCGATCATCAAGCTCAATGACGCTATTGACAAATATGCACCCAATCTGAAAAAGGCTTTCGGTAAATACCCGGATTCCAGGAAGGACAGTATGCTGGACGATGGAACCTTCTACATGTTCCCATTCATGAAGCCTGACAAGGCGGTTAGAACCGTTTACGGACCACAATTCAGAAAAGACTGGCTTGACAAGCTTCAGATGAAGGTACCGGTCACTATAGATGAAATGTACGAGGTGTTAAAAGCTTTTAAGGAGAAAGATCCCAACGGCAACGGACAGAAGGATGAAATCCCGTTTGTTTCACAGAAGCTGAACGAGATTAAGTACCTGTCTGCAGCTTGGGGGTTGGATTATGGAATTTACATCGGCAAAAATACAATAAAATACGGACCTATAGAGCCGGCTTACAGGAATTACCTGTCCACCATGCGGCAGTGGTACAAGGAAGGCCTGATTGACCCTGACTTCCTGACCAATGACGCCAAGCAGTTCGATGCCAAAATAACAGGCAATAAGGCAGGTGCATTTTTCGGATTGGCTTCAGGAAATATGGGAAGATATATGAATCTCATGCTTGAAAAAGATCCCAAATATGAATTGGTAGGTGCACCATGGGCAATAGGACCGGGCGGGAATAGTTACAACACTCATACGGATGCAGTCAGGCCGATAACCGGTCCCGGACTTGCGATAACGACCAAAAACAAATATATTCCCGAGAGCGTAAAATGGTGTGATTACCAGTACAGTGATGAAGGCAGCCTTTTGATGAATTTTGGAATAGAAGGCGAGAGTTATAAAATGGTTAACGGATATCCGACCTATACAGACCTGATCCTCAAGAATCCAAAGGGGTTGACACCGGATCAGGCTGTTGCCAGATATGCCACGACCTTTGGTGCAACCATGATATATGACTCACGGTATATAGAGCAAATCATGGCGCTTCCGCAGCAAAAAGCCGCCATGAAGACATGGGCCCAGGGGGATACTTCCCTGACCCTCACAACAATCACACCTACTTCAGAGGAGAGCAGCAAGCTGGCCTCTATAATGAATTCAGTCAACACATACAGGGATGAGATGTTTGGCAAGTTCGTGCTTGGACAGGAGCCTATGGAGAACTATGACAAATTTGTGCAGACCATAAAAAATATGAAGATTGATGATGCATTAAAGGCGTACCAGGCTGCACTGGACAGGTATAACAACAGGAA
>CALMWN010000498.1 GCA_937873555.1 uncultured Clostridia bacterium | reverse complement strand
GTTCTGGATTTCCCTTATCTGGTCCTTTATCTCACCTGCCGCTTTGTTACTGCCATCCGACAGTTTACGGATTTCATCCGCAAGTACCGTAAAGCCTTTTCCCTGCTGCCCTGCCCTCGCAGCTTCAATTGCTGCATTCAACGCCAGAAGGTTTGTCCTTGATGCGATTTCGGTAATTGTGTTTGTAATATCACCGATTTTTTCAGATGATTCCTCCAATTTCCCTATGGATCCCGCTATCTGCTGTACTGTTCCCGTAACCCTCCGGATTACTTCCTCGGCCTCCTCGACGGCAGCTTCACCTGAAGCTGCTGCTTCAATCGCCTTCATACCGTCATCCACGACCCTGCCTGCAGCCTCCGAAACAACTCTTACTCCGCTTACCAGCTGGTCCACCCCGGTAACATTCCTGCCGGGTTCGGGAATCTCTGATTTCATATTCCTTACAGCAGTCTTGAATTCATCCGAAATCCTGGCCGCATTATCACGGCTGTAATTGAACAGCTCATACAGCTTTTGCCTGAAGCTTCCGATTTCCTTGTTTGCGGTCTGAACCTGGTCGACCATTTTCTTTTGACCGTCAAGCATGCTGTTAACCTTTGCTCCCAGCTCGCTGAATTCATCCCTGTTGCTGATTGATGCCCTGGCGCTCAAATCTCCCTTCTCGGCCCTGCTTAAAAGGCCGGTAATGCTTTTTATCGGATTTGTGATATTCCTGGATAGAATAAGAGCCAGAATCATGCCCAGTATAAGGGAAAAAGCCGTAATAAGGACAAGTACCCATATTATCTGAGTCCTGATTTTTTCCGATTCGGTGATGCCGTCGGAAAGATACTGTTTGAAAGATGTATCCAGTTTATCCATGCTGTTTTTGTAGTTAATGTATAATTCTACGGACTTTTTATAATCAGCGGCCCATCCGGCACTCTTAATTATCTTAACATCCGCCATCACAGGATTGAAGCTTTTATCCATTTCTGCAAGCGAGTCTGCGGCAGCGTCAAGCATTTGTTTTTCCTGGCCTGTTACAAGGATGGACAGGGCTTTGATATATTCATTAACATTTGCTGTTCCCTCATTATAGCCCTGGAATGTGTCATCCAGCATTATCAAGGCTTCTGCCCCGGAATAATATTTTCTTTGCGTCCAGTAAACCAGCCTGTTGATATTCCCCAGAGCAAACATGTCTTGCTGCAGCTCTTCCAACTTCAAAGCTGCCACCGAATCCTGAAGGGCTGATATACTTCCGGCATCCGAACCCGCGCTTGCACCCAGGGCATTTATTACTGTCTTCAGGTTTTCAACAGCCTTGCCCAGTTCAGCATATCTTTTTTCATCAGGTGGATACTTCAAATTTGCACCAAGGTTGTCGGCATCAGCTTTTATACTTCTTACCAGATTTACAGCAGTCAAAGCCCGGGATGCACCCTCTCCGGAAATCCTTTTCATCTCCATGAGAGTCACGGCACTTTCCTTTAATCTGTAATCGATACGCGCATTTATAGAATCCTTAAGCTGCTGTTCCAGATCCAGAGCCTTTTTCAACCCGGCACTTGCAAGCTTGAATTTTTTTGCCGTATCGGTATTTTTATTTCTTTCTGCAACGGGTAAAAGTCCGGAATAGATGTCCAAATAATTTGAATTTATTGAAATAAGTGCATCAAGTTCCTTTACATCTTCGGTCCGAAGGCTTCCTGCGTTGTCGGAACTTTTCAGTTTTTCAATATAATTCTTGATTGAAGTATTTGCCTTTTGAAATTCTTCCTTCTTTGAAATATCAAAGCTGATTAATGCATCAGCCAATATCTGCTGTTCATCCATAACCAGGGTTCGAATTTTTTGGATATTATCAATGCGCTCTTTATTGAAGCTGATATTGCTTACCCTCTTTATAATTTCACCGTAACCCAGCAGTGATACCCCCAGCGAAACTACCGATACCGCCATGACAACTCCAAAAGCCATTAACAGCTTGTTTTTTATGTTTATCATCAATATGCTTCCTCACTGACAAGGACATATATTTGATGCACAAAAAGCCTGACACCGAACCGTTTAAATTTTTACTCCCTTTGTGAGAATCCTGAGCTCAGGACAAATGCATCATAAATAAATTATTCGATATTTTATTGTAAAATCCTTCTTCTGTCTCTTATACACATCTCC
>CALMWN010000497.1 GCA_937873555.1 uncultured Clostridia bacterium | reverse complement strand
GGTTTTCATGCAGCAATCCGAATTTGCAGCAGATACCGAGAGACAGGGAATTCAGAAGCTGTTTCATATCAAGGCCGGGTTACAAGCTTGTGATTGCAGATTACTCCCAGATAGAATTAAGGGTAGCGGCGGAGATATCCCAGGATAGAACAATGATAGAGGCTTATAGGCAAGGTAGGGATTTGCACCGGTTGACCGCAGCGCTGCTTGCAAATAAGCCCCTGGACAAGGTGACCAAGGAAGAAAGGCAGGCAGCAAAAGCTGTGAATTTCGGGCTTATTTTTGCTATGGGGGCAAAGGGCCTGCAGGCATACGCACGTGATACCTACGGGGTTGAAATGACGCTGGAGCAGGCAGAAACCTTTAGAAGACGTTTTTTTGAAGCGTATAAGGGAATAGCCGCATGGCATAGGAAAGTAAAATCACAGGAAACAAAGGAGACCAGGACCCTATGTGGTAGACGTAAAGTATGGAGAGAACCGCCGGGGATAACAAACCTCTATAATACACCTGTGCAAGGCTCTGCCGCGGATATTGCCAAAAAAGCCCTGGGGAATCTGATAAAAGCCCTGGAAGGAACAGATATCAGAATAATAGGCGTGGTCCATGATGAAATACTGCTGGAAGCTCCCGAAGAATGTGCCAAAGAGGCGGCATTGCTTTTAAAAACGGCAATGGAGCAGGCAGGATCGGAGTGTTTGAAAAGCGTTCCCGTATTGGCTGAGGCTGTGATAGCCGACAACTGGGCAGAGAAATAAGTGGGGAAGCACCTAATAAAGTCGATTTTCTGCATTTTCGTTCAGTGCTTCTTTTCTTTCAACGTACTCTCTTGAGCTAATTTCACACTTGGCATACTCCATCTTCAAATCTGCCATAGCGGCATCATTTGAATCCAGCCAATACTCATCATTGAGCATCATACTTCTTTCTCTATAGTCTTCTGCAGATATTTCATTTCTTATATATTTGTCTCTCAGAATTCTTAATAAAATACTTTGGTAAGGATGGTTTCTTTTCCTGAAATAATCGCTAATAAATATGGTTACAACAATTACGACCACGATAATCAAAATATCGAATAGTATTGTTCCACTATAGTAATGTCCTGTAAAATACCCTTGCCTCATGAGACACCTCCCGCAATACGCTGGTTACGATAATAAATCACTTATGCTTTTTGTATTTTATTATAGAGAACAATTGTGATAAGTTTATGATAGAAGACTGAAAGAATAGTGAAAACTAGCTAAAAATGGATTTGTATAAAAAAGTATGAATAGTATGAGGCTATTCATACTTTTCATCCAGATTAGAGCTAATCTCTATAAGAATTAATTGACGGCTTTAAGCGTGGGTGGTATACCATAATGAAATTCAATATCCTCAAGCCTGTCGGAATACCACCAGCCGTCAAAGCCCAAAGATATTGCAAGATAATAGGATATTGCAATTTCCGGTTTTGCATTCTCCCAATTCAAGTGGTGATTTTTGTATGTCAACGCTGCAATAGAGATTCCCAATTCTTTTTTATAATTTACAGCCTTGAAATATCTTTCAAACTCAGCTTCGATATCCTCCCTGTAGCCTGAGTTATCCGTCAAAAAGCTCTCTATAAGGAACCAATCCTCTTTGGTGAGATGAGTTTTCTCTCCCTGGGGATTATGTATTTCATCTGCCTTATCTCCCAAAGCATCATCTATGTGCCAGGCATTTGCAAATACTTTTAACCCCTTCTCATGGGCATAGTCGACTATTTCATTCTGGCGCATCCGTGTTTCGCCGAAATCGTATCCGAACTGGTCTATGAATACACCATACCAGCTGCTTTTGGATAGTGTATCGATTTCCTTCTTTACTTCATCAAGACTTATAGAATCACCGATATTTACATAGCCAAATAATTTGATCTTTGACTTGATTTTATCAGCAACCTTGATTTCTTCGCCCGAAAGGTGGTCGGGATTTGTGCACACCAGAAACGGGAACTGAAGCAACGTGTTTACTGAAGATTCTATGCTGTGACTGTGCTTGATATTTGCAATGTTGCCGTACGCAAATGATACGAGGGGAATGGATAAATTTTTGGCAGTCGGCACTTCCGTGGTTGTCTTTTCTTTAAAAGCTTCAGATTCATGACCGTATACCGCCCTGTATATTCCCAGGCTGTTAAAGTATTGAAGCAGGAAGAAAAAAATAGTTATTACTGATATTCTAAAGGTCCGGTTTTTCATAGACTCCTCCGACAGTTTGAATTTATGCATTTTACCTTCACGTGCCTTGTGATAATTCCGCTTTGTAAACTCGATAGTGCTTTATGCAAGTGGATATAATTTTAGAAAGTGGTTAATAGGTCTTAAAATAATTTTAAGATAAAAAAGATAAAATTACAATCCAGACAAATGATATAACAGCATCTTAAGAGGGTCTTGAAATTATTATAAAGCGAGTCCGCCGCTTCACAAAGTACTAAGGATTTTATTTTTTGTACATATAGACTTTTCCTGGCAAGGTGTATATAATATAAATATAACCCCGGGGGGGGGATATAATTACAAATGGAGGAATAATAATGGCTAATAATATAAGCGAGAAAATTAAAAACCCGATGCTGCAAAAGTATAAAGACTTCTATTTCGCCGGAGCACTTTTATTACTGATTTTACTGGCTCTTGTATTTGAGTATGCGGTAAAAATATTGCCTTTTGACTTTGCAATTTTGCCTCTTATTATAGGCGGCGGATATGTAACATGGACTACACTGGAAGCAACCATTCACCTGAAAAAGATAACCGCAGGCATCATGGTGGTGCTTGCCCTGATCGGTACAACCTATGTAGGTGAATATCTGGCCGGTGCGATTGTTGCTTTCATGATGATTTCCGGAGAATTTCTTGAGAATGTAACTCTTAATAAAACAAGAAATGCAGTGAGAGCCTTAATTAAACTGGTACCTGAAACGGCAAGAAAGAAGATTGATGGTGAATATCAAGAAGTTTCCTTGAAGAAAATCAGAGTCGGAGACATGCTTTTAGTCAAGCCCGGGGAAAGGATAGCAGTTGACGGTGTTATTGTTTCAGGCCAGGCGGCGATTAATGAAGCGTCAATCACCGGTGAATCGATGCCGGTTGATAAAACTGCAGGTGATAAAGTATATGTGGGGACTCTGAATGAAAACGGCGTTTTGGAGATTGAAGCCGAAAAAATAGGCAGCGACACGACTCTTGGCAAAATTATAAGAACTGTGAGAATGGCCCAGGAGAACAAGGGAAATGTACAGAAAATAGCGGACCGATTTGCAGAGTATTTTACACCTGTTATTCTGTTAATTTGTGCTGTAGTATGGTTTATGACATATGATATTATGAGGGTAATGGCTATACTGGTTATTGCCTGCCCCTGTGCTCTGGTCTTAGCGACACCCACAGCTGTTGTTGCCAGTGTAGGTAATGCCGCAAAAAGGGGAGTTCTAATAAAAGGTGGTATTACTATTGAGAAAGCAGCTAAAATCACTGCTGTCTGTCTGGACAAAACCGGGACATTAACGGTTGGAAAACCCAAATTAGTTGATATCAAAACCTTTAATGGGGTAAATGAATCAGATGTCCTGACTGCTGCTGCAATTGTAGAAAAAAACTCACAGCATCCGCTTGCAAAAGCTGTTCTGGAATACGCTCAAACAAAAGGCTTGAAAAGCATTCCCGACTCGGAAGACTTTAGCATGATGTTTGGAAGAGGTATTAAGGTCAAGTACAACAACATTCTGCTGGAAGTATCAAATTCCAAAGCTTTAATTGATGCAGATATAAAGGCAAGCAATGATATAGTTAATTATTTAAAAGAACAGGAACAGCTCGGAAGAACTGCGTTGATAGTAATCAAAGATAACACCGTCATCGGGGGACTTGCTATAGCGGATACGATAAGAAGTAATATGAAGGAAGCTATTGATCTTATCAGAGAAACGGGGATCAAAAGAGTTATTATGCTTACAGGCGACAACGAGGCTACTGCAAAAGCCATTGCTGCACAGGTAGGGATAACTGAGTATTATGCAAGCCTTTTACCGGAAGACAAACTTGAGATTGTTAAAAAATTGCAAGGAGAAGGCGAATCGGTCGCAATGATTGGCGATGGAGTCAATGATGCTCCCGCACTTACACTCTCCGATGTCGGGATAGCGATGGGGGCAGTCGGCACTGATGTAGCAATTGAATCCTCTGATATCGCTCTCATGTCGGATGATATGATGATGGTGTCCGAGACGTTTGGCTTAAGCAAAAGAACTTATGGAATTATTAAGCAGAATATAGTGCTTTTTGCTGTAATTGTCAATGTTGCCGGCGTTCTACTTTCAAGCCTGGGTTTTTTAACTCCGATAGTGGGAGCAGTAATCCATAATGTATCTTCGATATTTGTTGTATTAAACTCTGCCAGAATGCTCACCTATACCTATAACCGCCAGGAAATCAATATTTGCAGCAGTTGCGGAAAGACACTTAAAATATGATTGAGAGTATACTGCAGGACTTAATCAGAATTGATACCAGAACATCTGCTGCCAATGAAACCGAAGCAGCAGTATACCTTAAAAAAGTTTGTGACCGATTTGATATAGAGAATGAAATAATCGAACCGATTAAAGGGAAAGGAAGCTTTATTGCTCACATTCCAGGATGGGATAAAAGTAAAAAAGAGCTGCTGCTTTTATCCCATCTTGATACAGCTGAATTTGGAGATTTGAGCAGGTGGAAATTTCACCCTCTTTCCGCTGTTGAATTCAAGGGAAGAATTGTGGGACGAGGTGCAATTGACTGTAAGGGCTTGGTAAGTTTGTGGCTGTCAATATTAGTAAATATACGCAAAAGTAATTTCCACCCTGCCAGGGGAATCATATTTGCTGCCGTTGCCGATGAGGAAAACGGTGGCAAGCATGGAATGGAATATCTTATTGAAAACAATGAGCTGATCAAGAATTGCGAATATGTTATCGGCGAAGGCGGGGGCTATCCGATTAGGATTGGCGATACTTTATATTATACCTGCCAAAATGCAGAAAAAGGCAGTGTATCGTATCGGATAGAGAAGAAAGCGGATGATGCTGAAGACAGTAAGGAGTACCATGTAGGAAGTCCTTTGATAAATTTACTGAAGGGACTTTCTATTGCTAAAATATACAATTTGGAATTACTCTGTTTTTTAATGAAGCAATCCTTGCTGAGGACCCACAAAAGGAGACTGGATTTGAATTCACTGGCATGCAGCTCATACTGCTTTGCTAAGCACGAAGGAAATACAGTTCTTACAATCAACAATATTCCGGGTTCAAACAATATGAATGCAGAAAGAATACTTAACAAGGCCGGTATACACGGTGATGAAAAAAAGGTAGCCAGCTATGTTCCGGCAAATTATACTGCCGTAAGCACAGAACTTTATCAGCTGATAGTCAGTGAAACGAGGAAAGCTTCACCAAATAACAGGGTTATTCCTTATACTACGCCCGGATATAGCGACAACAGGTTTCTAAGATACAAGGGAAAAACTGTCTACGGCTATTTCCCGCTATCCTTTGAAGACAGCCTGTCAGGAATACATGGGTATAATGAAAATATAAGCATTCGAGGCTTGCTGGATTCGTACAGGCTTATGAATAACATAGTGTTAAGGTTTACAAATTGCAATGTAAGCAGATTTTAGTCAATGTTATTTCACGTGGAATATCATGTGGAATGTTGTATTGACAATTGCATTACGTGTCATTATAATAAAAGCATATTATCCCCTATAGGGGGATATGATGAGAAGGAGGTGCTTTTTGTGCACGAGGGAAAACATGGTATTTTAGATGACCTGGATGATATGGACGACTTGTTTGGAACCGACAAAAAAGGAGACGCTAAAGGACAACACAAACATGGACATGGCCATAAACACGACCATGATCATGATGACGATCACGATGATGATCACGAACATGACGACGACCACGAACATGACCACGATCACGACCACGACCACAAACATAATCATAAGCATGATCATAAGTAACCATAGAATAAGGTTGTAAGAGTTTAATATTGTCAAGATTTGAATATGATAACTGCCTGGGCTTGTCCCGGGCAATTTATTTCTTGCGGCTAGTCAAAAAAGAAGAATTTATGATGCCAACCGAGGGACTATTTGAGTTTTATATAAAAAGTGATATATTATTTGTAACCCCCTGTAAGAGTGATAAAAGGAGAAATATTATGACTGAAGAACACAAACACCCGCATCACGATACCAAGAAAGTCATGGATAGAATGTCCAGAGCCATAGGCCATATGGAATCGATAAAGAAAATGATTGAAGAGGGACGGGACTGCAGCGAGATATTGATTCAACTTTCCGCTGTAAGGTCTGCAATCAACAATGTCGGGAAAATTATCCTGCAGGATCATGTCAACCATTGTGTGGTGGATGCTGTGGAGACAGGAGATAAAAAGGTACTTGAAAACTTAAACAATGCAGTCGACAAGTTCCTGAAATGAATATCAGATTTGTGGGCTTAAAAATAGTGGACAAGCCAAAGGTTCTTATTGTAGATGATGACGAATCGATAAGAGAATTGATGGAAATATATCTTGAGGAAGATTTTCAAGTCTTTCATGCGGCTTCCGGTACTGAGGCTATTGAAATGACAAGGAGTAAAAAACCCGCACTTATAATTCTGGATGTAATGCTGCCCCAAAAGACGGGGTGGGAAGTATGCAGAGAAGTCCGAACATTCTGCAATATTCCGATAGTCATGGTTATTCTATGATCATTGAGTAATAAAAAGATCTATGCATTTATGATATAGAAATTCAACAATGAGATGATTGAAACAATAAACCCAGTACACTCTAATACCGCAGAAAAGTTTAAAGAAATCATACTGGCAAATGAGTGATTTTTACAGTCCTTATTTTATCAGCTTTACGAAGTTTTTTTCAAATCCAAAAGAATAAAGCGCTTGAATATTGGTTATAAATAGTATATATTATTTATAACGAGGCAATAAAAAATGTTTCCCGCCTCGTTGAAACTCCGCTGATGAAATTAATTTTTTCTACAAACGAAAAAATTAATTTTGAATTAGGTCGTTATAACGAAATGAGGCGAGCTTATGAAACGTCCAGATAATTTGGAACAAGTAAAAAAACGAATACAAGACGCGAATGACGGTTCAGTATTTATTCCCTCTGACTTTTTTGACATCGCAGAAGCTGTAAAAATAAATATGTGTCTTGATCGGCTTGAAGAAACAGGCGAATTGCAGCGCGTGATGCGCGGCATTTATGTTAAGCCTCGATATAGTGCGTTGTTGAACAAGAACATTCCGCCCCGCTCCGATGACATCGCAAAGGCGATAGCCCGAAATTACGGCTGGACTATTGTCCCATGCGGCGACACTGCACTGAATATGCTGGGTTTGTCCACGCAGGTACCTGCTGTCTGGCTTTATGTCAGTGACGGACCGTATAAGACCTATGAAGCAGCCGGAATGATGCTGAAATTCAAACACACAGACAATAAAAACGAGATTATTAATATATCATATAAAACCGCGCTTGTCGTTCAGGCGCTGAAAGCATTAGGCAAGAGCAATGTGACGGATAAAGAACTCCGCAGCATCTCAAAATTGCTGACTGAAAATGAAAAGACTCAGATGTTTGTGGAAGCAAAGCGCGTCACCGCCTGGGTTTATGAGCTCATACGCAAAATTTGCAAGGAGGGCGGCCATGAATAGAATCGCAAAGCTTGACCGCCGTGAACGCGAGGAACTGTTTCTCGCAACAGCTCACGACATCAAATTACCGGAGGCAATGGCAGAAAAGGATTTTTGGGTTTGCTGGACGCTTGATTATTTGTTTCACCAAAGCCCATGGGCAGAACAAATGGCATTCAAGGGAGGCACAAGCCTCTCTAAGTGTTATGGGTTGATTGAGCGTTTTTCCGAGGATATCGACCTCATCCTTGATTGGCGGGTTCTCGGATATGCTGCCTCAGAGCCATGGGCGGAGCGCAGTAAAACCAGTCAGGACAAGCTGAACAAAGAGATGGACAACAGAACTTGTAACTTCCTGCGGGATGTGTTTTTACCGATGCTTAAGGGTGACTTCGCGCAACTGCTGTCGGAGCCGTTTAAGCTTTTTATAAATGATGACGAGCCACAGACCCTGTGCTTTGCGTATCCGAGGATTTATGACGATAACGCTATTGTGAGCGTCGTGCGGATGGAGATTGGCGCTCTTGCGGCATGGACGCCTACACAGACTGCCACTATTACCTCTTATGCTGCTGAACGATATCCTCAAGCCTTTAAAACTACGTCCACCAGTGTCCTGACCGTCATGGCAGAGCGTACCTTTTGGGAAAAGGTGACTATTCTCCATAAAGAGGCTTTCCGCACTAACGGCAAATTTCCCAGCCGCTACTCACGGCATTATTACGACCTGTACTGCATGGATAAGTCCCGCGTTAAAGAGCAGGCTTATGCCGATTTACCGTTATTGGAGCGTGTCGTCGAATTTAAGGCGCGCTTCTACCCGGCAAATGCCGCGAGATATGACTTGGCCCATCCCGGTACTATGAGGCTGGTGCCGCCGGAGGACTGTGTTCCTATCCTTGCGGAGGATTACGAGCATATGAAGAACATGATCTTTGGAGAAACGCCGAGCTTTGAAGAAATTATGGATACAATCCGGCGGATGGAAGCAGAGATAAATGCGCTTGCTTGAAAAGTACAGATGAAAAAGGAATTTATAACTATTCCATTATTCCCATCAACTAGACTTACTATTGGTTGCCATTATCAGAGAAACCATTATATATGTTAAATATCCATTTGTAGCCATCTTCGGCCACTACTGACATGGTGAAGTCCTTAGCACCAGGACTTTCAATTTTGATTGCACCATGCTTGCTGGGTGTTAAAAACTCTTTATCTACTACATCTTTGTTACTATCTTTATCCCGATGAAAAACAATTGCAATCCCCTGTCTTGGGTCACTTTTTAACGAACCGACTTGTACGAACCAATATTTCCCGCCAGCGTCTTTTTTATCCATATCAACCAATGAGCTTTTCCATCCATTTGTGAATTCGACATCCTTATTTATTTTGATATTTACATTTTCAAATATTTCAGAGCTGAGACCAGAAGCTTTTTGCTCATCTATATTTTTAGGGACTCCGAATTTTTCACTATTGTAGAGTAAAAATACTGCACCTGATACTACAAAAATTGCAATTATAAATATTACCCATTTATTCGTGCTTCCTTTTCCCATTCTATCATCCTCCTCATGAGTTATAAATAAAATAGAGCCCTTGGGAAACCTACTTTTTATGCAAGCGTTGCTGCATCTTGAGCATCATCCATATTCTGCTGCTCAGTCAAGTGAGTACTGTCTTACTGCCGTCCAACATATACTGGCAAGACCCCCCAACCTTGCCCGGAAAGAATTGCTCTTTTTGTCATCCAACCAGTATATGAATGGTAGGGAGCTGGAGCAAATAGAATCCTGCGTAACACAATGGGGAACTGGACCATAAGGAAGTCCTATTTGCCCCAATCATGTATTACCCATGAAGATTTTTCTTCTTCTTTTACCAGTATATAATCCCAATCTTTTTTTTTGAGTTCTTCTGTAAAAATCACATGAAGAGTCATAAATTTATATGGAGCTTTTTTGTAAATAGATATATAGGAACTAGGGGGAGTATTTAAATCAATATAATTTCCGGGGTACTCAATTGAATCAAGATCAGGTTTCCATTTGTCAATATTTTCTTTGTTGTATAATCCTTGTTTATATCTCCCCAAAGTTTTCTGTAAATCATCGTATCTGCTATTTTTCAAAGCATTAAAATATTCCTGTATCACTTGTTTCCCTTCAGAAATATCTGCAGAAGTGATCTCTGAAGACTGAGTTACCATTGAAAGCGGAGGCTTATTGTTATTATCAGTATTATTTTGAATTTGAGAACATCCATTAATATGAAGAGGCAATATAGATAATAGAACTAAAAATAATAGCCGTTTCATTTTGAAACCAAATCCTTTTGGTGAAATAGTATTACAAAAGAACTGATATAGTGTACAATATCAGTTCTTTTGTAAAAGACAATAGTTAGTCAATATGGCATGGATCGAATGATAAGTGGTTTAGTACGGCCACTCACGTACTTTTACAGATCCGGTACTTGCAGATCCACTTGATATTGCCTGTTGAATTTTTGTCTGCAGAGTATATTGGTCTGCGTTAGTTATTCTTACACAGCCATATGTATAATATAAAGGATACCAGGGGTCGGAGGGAGAAGAATATCCTTCTCTACCGCCATGTATTGCTATGCCATTTCGCCCGGAATCAATAATTTGGCCTGATACACCAGTCATATTAACAATTTGGTAAGGACCATATGCTGCAGTATCAGTCTCGGTTTTAAGATACCCAGTATAATCGCCTGTTGGTGTATTACCATGATAAACTAAAGGACTTGCTCCGGTATCTGATCTTCCAAGGATTGTAGAATCTGTCCAACCCAAAGTTCCGTCAGCTCCCCAGAATTGTAATACGACGCCCACATTATCTCTATTTGGATGTGCGTCCCTATGCTGGTATAGCCAAACATAGATTTCCCAGTTGTACACTGTTGTAGCTGTTGCAATAGCCTGACTGGTTGCTAATAATGTTGTATTGCTGCTATCATATACTTTTAAAGACAAATCATATTTGCCAGCACCGTAGAATATCGGATTAAAATCAAAACTTACAGTAGCTTGACCTGCTGGTATTGATACATATTTGCCTTCTTTTAACAATGCCTTTTCACCTTTTTGAGAGTATAGCTCAATATAATAAGTTCTATCCGTATTAGCTAATTCCTTACTATTTAATGAAAATTTATAATTGGCTTTTTTCCCGGGTTCTATCGTATTAGTCGGTTGAGAAACGGTATTGGTTATTATACCAGAGTCCTTGATCGATTTTTGTGAAGCAGCATTTAAGTCAGCCTTTTTGATTTCTGCAGTTACTTTATCAAGAATACTGGCTTGATTATTATTAAGCTTAACTCCACCAGATTTCTCACTGATAGATTTTATTCCTTGGTCTCTATATACTTTTGCTACTCGTTTGCAGATATCTTCAACTTTATTAGAATCTATTTTTGAAAGCATGTCCGCAAATAGATTAGGGTCAACAGTGCATGCATTTGCGAGAGTAGTTGAATATTCTTCATCAACCTCACTATTGTTATTTTTAATAAAGCTTTCCAATCTTTCTTTATTAAAGCCCATTGTGACATCTGGCGCTTTGTACTCGCTTTGAGTTAGAGGTTTTGAATTTATTCTCTTATTTATGTGATTCAAGATAGTGTTAGTTACTTTCTTATCCTTATCGAAGCTTTGGCTAGAGTTTTTTGACTCTTCCAATGTTTTCCTGAGTTCGGGAATTTCATTATCACTATAATTATAAATGATATAATCAGAAATAGTTTCAATTTCTTCTTGACTCATGTATCCCAGCTCAGTAATAAACTTGACGGTGTCTTTTTTATAAGCTGTTCCCACATCAATTGATGCCTGTTCGGCATTTATGCCATCAGCCTTAATAGCATTCTGGAATAATTGATAGTAATTATCGGACCTTTGAGTCTCATTCAATGCAAAAGTCGAGGTTTGCATCGATAAACAGATCGTGGCAGCCAGTGCCATTAGGAAAAATTGATTTAACTTTCTTCTCATTATTTGGTATCTCCTTTCACAAAATAAAATATTTACTTCAATCTTTCTAAGAACAAGTCGACTACCCTCCTTTCATCATCATTTATATCAAGCCCTTTTAACTGCTCAATATCTTTTTTTATGCGTAGCTTATCGTTAGCGCTAAAATTGAATAAAATATAGTCAACTATTTCTTTCTGCTTTGGAGCGTCTAACTTGCTAATCAAATGAATTGTATTTCTCTTGTCTTTAAGAAATAAATCTCCAACAATTGACGAATATCTTTCTGCATAGGCACCATCTAATTTTGTTGTTGCTCTTAAAAAATTTAATTTGCCGTTATCATCGGTATTTGAAAGATTCCGTTCCAAGAAAGAAAGCAGATCATTTGAATTATTGCCGCTGATTGATTGGTATGATGACCAATCAATCAGATTAATGTTTTCGAATATCTTCTTTGCCTTATATTCATCAGTTTCATTACTAATTAATGTTTTGTAAATTATATCTTCAATCTGAAGATTTGCAGCAATTGTAGCATCTTTTTTATTATCAATTTCTTTACTATAACAAGCAGACAAAAGTAATGTAAATAATAGTAAAAGAAGAATAGGAAAGTTTTTAACAAACAAATATTTGCAACAAGATTTCATATCAAACAAACACTCCTTTTTAAAATCATTTACTTAATGACCTTACAAACTATGAAAATATAGAAACTTACTTCCTCTTTGTTGTCTTTTGAAGGAATTGTAATTTATCCCTCTACTATATATGACAACCTAAAAGTACATTTCGTCACAGATTCTGGAAAAATATTTTTTGTAAAATTTTCAAAATTTTTGTGACGTTTTTCCGTTTTAGGTTGTCTTATATACAGAGAAAGTATTTTTTATAAACGAAAGGAGAATTTCAAGATGAACAAATTTTTAAAAGCAGTTGTTTTTACTATGTTATTGGTTCTGTCCCTGCAGCAAGTGACTTTTGCCGCAGAGAAAGCACAAAGGCCGCCAAAGCCAACTGAGGGTGTAGAATCCTCCGACCCCAAATACGGTAGCAGCAAAGATATTATATTTTTTTCTCCTGCTATAAGCGGCCTGTTAACTGATTGGGGATGCTCCATATCCAACCCGAGCGGTACAACTCTTAATGTCGCCGGAAGTAGTACCGCTAATACAACTGTGGATCAGATGACCCTCACGCTATATCTTCAGAAATGGGACGGCGCACAGTGGGCGGATGTTAATAGTTGGTCATATAGTTCTTCTTCAACAACATTTATAAACAAAGGCACTAATACAACAGGTCAGGCTGGAAATTATTACAGAACGCGTACAGTACATACCGCAACGAAAGGAACACAAACCGAAACACAAGAGTCCACTTCTTCATACATATATGTGCAATAAATTGTGAATAAAAATAGGGTGTACCAGATGTACACCCTATTTCATTGATTCCGCAATTTTAACTATCGTTTTTTCTTCCACAGAACCATCAATTTTGTAATTTATATTATCTATGTCCCAGATGACTTTATTAAGACTGCTGTCATATTTAACCAATGTAGCTTCCTGACCTTTAATTTTTATATGCTTGATTTGCGTGTCCTTGTCAGTCTTAATATTTAAAGACATTTTAGTACCGCTAGGGATGCACGTTTGAACTATCTGAATAAAATCATTTTTATCCTCAGATTTATTAGAATTATCATACACAAATGTTACTGACTCTTGCTCTTTGTTTTCATTAAAAACATCGACCTTTGATAATTTATAGCCATTCGGTACATATTCCGGTGTCAACAACGTAAAAGATACTTTGCTCTGTGCTTCATTTAACCTGGGGTCCTGAAAACGGTCATTCATTCTTATTGAATTATCCTGTCCACTCTTACCGGTACTCTTATGAATAATAAATGTATTGCCGGCTAATTCCTCAATACTTCTAATAAACTTATTTGCAAAGGCCATGACCTGAGAATTAAAGTTCAGCATAATGCCTGACAGGATAACAAACAGCAAGCATGCTGCTATGGCAGGTCTGAACCGCTTAAGTATATCTTTTCTTCTTTGATTTCTCAATCTTTTTATTACTTTCTCCCACACTTCCTGTGAAGGTGGATAAGCAGTATCTTCATACCTCATTTTAAACGCTTTTTTAATTAATGAATCAAGATCCTTACTCATTTTTACCCCCCAGCCCTTCCTTTTCAACAAAGCTATTCAATTTTTTATAAACCTTCTCTCTGGCTCTAAGTGCCTTCATTCGTACAGTACCTTCCTTCATATTCATCTTCTCGGCTATTTCCACATAGGTGAGTCCTTCATAAAATTTCAGATGCATAATATGTTGTTCTTCGGTGTTCAATTCTTCAATGTAGCCAAGAATTTCCATTGCTGCCTCGTTTTCTTCATATAGTACTTCAGGGTTATCCATCTCGCCTAACTGAACTAAGTCATCAGGTAATTTTGTATCCATGGTCTCTAAAGGTATGTTTCTGTTATTTTGGCTAATTTTACGTTTTAATGCATTCTTAGCAATATTTTCAGCGATCGAACATACCCAGGCACTAAATTTACTTTTATCCTTCAGAGTTTTTATGTTCAGGAAAGCATTGGTAAATGCTTCTTGGACCACATCCTCAGCAAGTTCTTTGTTTATAACTATTTTCAATGCGGTTTTGAATACTCTGTCGTAATTATTTTCATATAATGACTGCCAAGCCCCCTCATACCATCCATTGGTTGTTTCATTTGTGAAAATAAATATCATGTTTGACCCCTTCTACTTATTTAGACAATCAAAGTCTAAAAAACGTCACATAAATTCAGAAAATATTTGCCACAATATAATAATACTTTTTTTGGAAATTCACATCAAGCTTTAGATCTGTTTTGTAATAGGAAATTAACACTATCGCCTATTAATTGGTGTCAATACCTTTATAAAGATAGTCCGATTATTATTACCAACATTCTAATCCTGTAATTGTAGAAATTTAAAATTTTACAAAATATTTCATAAAATATGTGACGCTTTTACCATTCGAGTTGTCTTTATATATAGAGGTATAAATTGGAAATGCTGCTGAATAGGTAATATTTTTAAGGCCAGTAAAACCAGTTGGCTAGCATAAAAATTAAATAGAGTATCAGCGCTAAGGGCAAACCTGTCAAAAGACAGGGACGCAAAGCCATAGGGTCTAAGGTGCTTAGCAGCACTACGATAGCCTGGTTACCGCAGAGATGACATGTATAAACCTGCCCTTCTTTAGCGGCAGGTTTTTTTGTCCTTTCTTTTCGGCATATCATCCAAGACTTTAGTGTTGAAGGTTAATTATTTGGGTTTATTGCATCGCTAATGTTCACCTCTTTCGACAAATACACCGTTGAAGCCAAAGGTGTATTTGTCATGACGTAATTTTTCATTTTTTAGTGAGTGAGGTCATGACAGATGAAAAATGAATTTCTTTTAAAGGCAAAAAAGCTAAAATAGCTGATGTAAAAAGATTTAAGAATGGCACATATATTGATGTCAGCTGTCCCGGCTCAGATATGTACCTTCCTCTCACATGGGATAATATACATTCATCAGCTCTTATACAATACAGCATAACTGATACAGCTACAAAAACCGCAATTTGTTTGTTGAAAATTGCGGTTTTATTTTTGATAAATATTCGATTTGTTAAAGCGGACAAGCCTTACAGTATTGCATTTTTAAGGTGTTCCTCAGGATGCCGCTCTCCCCCTCTGTTTTGGTTTTTCACAAAAAAATCAAAACGGAGGTTTATATATGGAAAGGATCAATTTGCGGGAGCTTTACCCGTTCTATGAATATGATTTATTTCTCGAAGTGACGGACAAGCTGGCAGAGCTGTTAAAACTGCTAAGCCGGAAAGAGCATGCAGACTATGAGCGCCGCCGTGCTCATAAAGCCTATTACTCTTTGGATGCCAACGATGGTATTGAAAGTGATTTCACTCTGCTGGTTTTGTCTCCCGAAGAAATCTACCAGCGAAAATTGAGCCGTCAGGAGCTTTATACTGCTGTCAACAGCCTGCCGGAGAAACAGGCAAAGCGCATTTACGCCCATTTCTTTCTTGGCATGAGCAAGGCTGAAATTGCCAGGATTGAGGGCGTAGACAAATCAGCGGTAACACGTTCAATTGAGCAAGCGTTGAAAAACATGGAGAAATTTTTAAAAAATTTCTCATAAGAGGGTCAACTTTTGCCCAAAAAATCTGCTGGTTAATAGAGGGATTTTTACTACCCCCTCAAATGCTCTTTGAAAATAAAATAATTGTCTTATCCGGTACGTTCCCTACATGACCTGTAAAGGAAAGCCGGATTGCAGGTACGCCAGGACCACCTGTCCGGTATTATACCGGATTGAAGCTGAAGGATTCAGACCGTTTATGGTATGAATGAAGGAAAGGTGTGAGCGGTAAATACCCGTGCAATCAATAAATGTCAGTAGCATTTATGGCGATGACCTATGTGGATGAATAATGATACTTGCGCACAGTCGAGGTTAAGTCCCAGAGTGTGCCCCGGCCGTTGGCGGGGAGGTGCAATTCCTATGAGGGCGGTAAGCTGCCGTCCGCTGGATAAGTCAAAACAGATAAAACCAAAACAGAACATGGCAACAGGGTATGCCCACGGTAGCGCTAAGCGCTTTCAAATTACGGCATACCCTGGCTGCCATGTGTAATTACCTGAGACTGTTTATGCTTGAAGATGATTAGTGGGGATGAGCCTTTGGCATTTTGTACTATGCAAACAAAATATGTAGTTTCATAAGATTGATTTGTTTTTTCAAACAGGGTAAAATGAGGGAGGTTGTTGCACATTGAAAAAAACATATTGTAATGTGGATGAATTACCTTTATCTCTAACGGTTGATGATGTCGGCCTGATCATGGGATTGTCAAAGAATAAAGCTTACGAGCTGTGCCACAGCAAGGGTTTTCCCTGTGTATTCGTAGGCAGGCGGATGATAATTCCCAAATTAGCTTTTATAAAATGGTTGGAATCACCAAAGTTGGGATAAGGAGTGATTATTCACATGGGAAAGAAAAGAGGTAACGGAGAAGGTTCTATTGTTAAAATTAAAGAAAACCAGTGGCGTGGCGCAGTTGTCATAGGAAGAGACTTAACTGGAAATCTGAAACGAAAGTGGTTTACCGGGAAGACAAGAAAAGAAGTAGCTGACAAAATGCATTCGATTCTGGCACTGATAAGTACCGGAGATTATATTGAACCGTCAAAGACAAGTTTCGGAGAATGGTTGGATGTTTGGCTTTCCGAATATAAGAAAAATGTTCTCAAGCCTACTACCTATGACAGTTATGAGACAAATATCAAATGTCATTTGAAATCCGGTCTTGGGCATATATCACTGAAAGATCTAAAGACTTTTGATATCCAGAGGTTTGTAAACAGTAAATATGAAAGTGGTTCTTCTACTGCACTTATCAGGAAGTTAAAAAACATCATCCACGGTTCGTTAAAGCAGGCAATAGTAAACCAGCTTGTTACCAAAAATGTATCAGAAGGTGTTATATTACCCACTCATAAGCAAAAGGAAATCAGAGTTTTTACAAAGGAAGAAGAAAAGGCATTCATAGAAGCTCTGAAGGGTGACCGGTTGGAAGTAGCATTTAAGCTCGATATGGTCAGCGGACTCAGAATAGGTGAGTTGCTTGGCCTTACCTGGGACTGTGTGGATCTGGAGAATGGAATCATAAATATTAAACAGTCCTTGATAAGAGTAAAGGACCGCAGCAAGAATTCAGAGAATAAAAACCTTTACTATGTTGAAAATACAACCAAGACCAAGAGCGGCAAAAGAAAAGTTCCTATACCAAAAAGTGCGGTCGCTATGCTTGAAAAATTCAAGAAGCTTCAGGAGTGGGAAAAGAGAACGGCAGAGGGTTTGTACGAAGACAACAATTTGCTTTTCTGTACGGCACTTGGAAATAGATTAATTCCGAAGAATGCCGACCGTTCTTTTAAAAGAGTCGCAGAAATAGCCGGAATTACAGGGGCCAGCATACATTCCATCCGGCACACCTATGCAACAAGGCTTTTTGAAAAGGGGATAGCCCCAAAAACAGTATCAGATCTGTTAGGACATAAGAATGTGAGCCACACACTTGATGTTTACACGCATGTGCTTCCGGATGTAAAGAGTGAAGCTGTTGAAACCCTGAACTATATGCTGCTTTGAGCGCTGAATGTTACACAAAAAAGTGCAACAATAAGTGCAACAACGCGGCGGAAATTCGGTACGATTAGATGAGATCAAGGTAAATTTAAAAAGCCCGAAATGCGCTGAAATCAATGGCTGTGGGATTTGGTGAGATTTGATGAGATTTGCCAAATAAACATGGTAAGGATGAGGTCATCAGTTCGATTCTGATTGAGGGCTCCACATTTAAATGGTCTTCAGGTTTTCCTGAAGGCCATTTTCAATTACTACCCCATGTTTTACCCCAGCAATATGAAAATTTCGTTTTTTATTGTTTATCTTGCAGTTTTAATTTGCCTGGTGCTCACGATATTCTACATTTAAATATCTTAACAGAGGTAATGGACTTATAAGTTTATATATAACCTAAATTCCCGTTGGAAATATCACATACAGAGCAAAAGCCTTTATTTAAGCAGGTTTCTGAATATATATCTCTACTGTATGTGATAATTATTTTATAACATACGAAACTTACAACGCCCTATTTTCAAGGCTTTCTGGTGTATGTTATAAAAAGTTTGGGAATTTAGGATATAAGATGCCAAACTGAATACATTTTTCTTGCTTATATTTATTATTATGGTAAAATCAAAATTATCCTGGTGATTATAATTATCAGGGGATTTTCAAAATTATTTAGGGATTTATGCAGGTTTGGTGTAATGTTGCCAAAGCTTTAAAAATCGGAAAGATTTTCTAAAATAAGAGAAAAGCAAAGCTATTCGAGGTATACATATTAGTTTTGTTTTGATTTTTCTTTGCTAAAAATTGTCCAGGATTTATAAAAATGTGGGCTTAAAACTCTTGATTGTCTTGACATACTATCACCAAAAATCAATAATATCTTATACTGATTCGCTGTCATTCGAACCGTCCCCATGACAAAATGTCAGCACGTACCAAGCGGAAAAACTAAAGTAAAAGAGCTTTATGGGGTTGTCTGTATATATTCAGATAAGGAGATTTGGTTTTCAAAATAATGAATAAAATTCCGAATACCCGGCGTAATAAAGCGATTGCGGTTATAGATCAGAAAAGTCTTCCGGATTAAGGTGGGGGAGTTCATTTTCTTAAAGACCAATTTGCCTTCCGAAACCTCTTTTGAGACAGCCAATCGGGATAAAATTGAAATACCCAGCTTGTAAAT
>CALMWN010000496.1 GCA_937873555.1 uncultured Clostridia bacterium | reverse complement strand
TTCTTAAATTGCTTAATATCATGCAAAAATTGCCTTACAGTCAAGTCGATTATTAGCCTGCAGAATTTTACGGCTCAATAAAAAAAGGGATATTTTCCATATCCCTTTTTTTATCGGACATCAGTATGTGCAGGCTGCCGGTTATTATTTAACTTTAGTTCTTACCGCTCTACACCTTCAAAGCATTTATTCACGTACTTAGCTTCCATATCTGTCTTTTTATTCAGTGCAAACACCAGCCATATTACACCGGTTACGATTATGGAAACCGGGAGTGCGATAAATGTAGTACCAACCATTGAAAGTTTCTCCAATGAAGTACCCGCGACTATTGATGCTTTTCCGAATAAAAGCTTGCATATCTGCAGGTATGATGCATTTGAATGTACAAAAAATGTCCAGACAAACCATGCTGCCGTACCTGCAATCATACCCCATTTTGCAGCAATTCTGGGCATATTTTTAAAGTATAACGCACCCACGTAAATAGGTAAAAAAGCAGCGGTAGTCAATTCAAAGAACATAGTGGTGAACTTTGCAATAATGCCGTCTGCCACCGGGAGGTAGGTTGACAGCCATGCAATCACTGTACTTATTATTATTACAACAATAATGGCTGTTCTCGTGATAAGTATTGTGTTACCACTTCTCCCCATACTTTTTTCATATATATCCCTGCCTGCAGCGGTTCCCATCGCATGGAACTGGGAACTCAGCGTAGACATCGCTGCCGCCAGCATTGATATCAGAAAAATTGCTCCAAACCATTCGGGAATGTAGCTGCTTATAAACATCGGAATTATTTTGTCATTAACTCCACCTGCTGCCAGAATAGCAATTTTACCTGTCGTTTTATACAGCAGTACATTGGACAGGGCTCCAACCACAAAAGCCACCCCGGTCATGGCCAGAATGAATATTCCTCCGGAAAGTACAGCCCTGTTTATCTCACGGTTGCTCTTTACAGTCATAAAACGGACTGCCAGCTGAGGCTGTGCTAGTACTCCTATGCCTACTCCCATTACTATTGTAGATACAAGCGACCACCAAATGGGAGAATTGAATTTCGGCATGGCTGTCCACCCTTGAAAGCCGCCTTTTATTGATCCCGCTATGTCCTTCTGTATATCGGGGTTGCTGAACAGCTCCGTCAGCTGCCTGTGAGCGGATACAACGCCACCAAGGCTTGCATAAGCAACAAACAAGAGGGTTACCATTGCTACGAACATAACTCCTCCCTGAAAAGCATCAGTATACATGACGCCCTTCATTCCCCCCATCCACACATAAACAGCCACTACAACCACAAAAACAAGAAGTGATATTTGATATGGTATCCCAAAATAGGTTTCTACAAA
>CALMWN010000495.1 GCA_937873555.1 uncultured Clostridia bacterium | reverse complement strand
GGCAGTGCATATACCTTTCCGTTATAAAGACCTGCACTCCATATGCCCGGAGCAAAATCCTTGATATCCAGATCCTTTATGTAATCATCCCATGGCTGTATCAGGTTTTTGCCAACCATGGAGCCTATCATTGTGGCATCAAGGTCAAGAAGGTCCGGGGGACTCCCACCCAGTGTTGCCGACATGGCTTTATCCAGATATCCGTTTATGGGCAGGGTTTCAATCTTCAGCTTAATATCCTTGTTATCCTTGGCGAATGCATCAACTACTTTGGGTGCCTGGTCCTGCCACCAGCTTCCCATCCATATTGTAATAGTAACCGGTTCCTTATTAGCTGCAGGTTTTGGAGCGTCACTTTTTGCAGTTGCTGATGAACTGTTACCCGAACAACCCGCTGCACTTACAAGCATAAGAGCAGCTACGATCAAAGCTAAGGTTCTCTTTACCATTGTCTCTGCCTCCCTTTGAATTCGCAACAACTTGCAGCTGTTGCGTTTCACAATTTCTTCCTTCAGCCGGGTTATCCCAATACTATTTGTATTATCGATAATACAAATGATATCAGGTAATTACACTGCCTCCTTTCTTTTTTATAATAAGATACATACGTGCTATAAACTGTCTTTTTTCATTTTTGCCCCGCAAGATTCACGGATTACCAAGTTGGGTTCTATTATGATTTTTTGGGGTTCGATCGAGTCCAGTTTACTGTTTGATGAAAGTAACTTGAAAAGAAGATCTGTAGCCTGCAGTGTAACTTTGCCAACAGGATAGTTGACGGTAGTCAGAGGCACCTCTGAGAATCTTGCAGCCTCAATGTCATCCGAGCCGACTATTGCAACATCACCCGGAACATCCAGACCATTTTTTATACACCAGCGCAGTGCACCAAGCGCCAGATAGTCCATTGATGCAAATATCGCAGTAGGCCTTTTTTTCTCAAAAATTCTGGCTGCAGCATTGTATCCGTTCTCATATCCGAAGCCGTTGGGCTTTATGATGAGTTCCGGCTCATACCTCAAGCCCCACTCTTCCAATGCCGCCTTATAACCCTTGAGTTTTTCACTGGCGCCCGCCGCTCCGTCATTAATAAACACAATTTCTTTATGGCCCAGTCTGGCAAGGTGTTCAACCGCTTTGAACGCTCCTTTGGCTTTGTCCACATAGACTGCATCTACCGGAGAAGAATATTCACCAAAGCCCAGCAGGATAACAGGGTGGTTCGTTTTGCGCAGGGATACTATCTTGTCAAGGTTCCAGGGCATGACTGGATACATAAGTATGCCGTCAACACGCCGTGCTATAAGCAAATCAAGAGCCTTTGCCTCATTAGCCTGGTTGTGCCTTGTGGTCATCAATACCATCGTGTAGCCTTTTGCTGCCAGACACTGTTCAATTTGCTGAGCTGTATATGTCAGGATCGGATTTGCCACTTCAGTAAGAATAACACCTATTGTTTTGGTTTTTCTTTTTACCAGAGAAACCGCAACATCATTCGGAATGTAATTCAGTTCTTCTGCAACCTGATTGATTATATTCCTGGTTTCTTCACTAATGCGGCTGCTGCCGCGCAGAGCCAGAGATATGGTGTTTATGGAAAAGCCCGTCTTTTTGGCAATATCTTTTTGCCGTGTGTACATATAGGCCTCCTTGCTTTTTTATACTAACATAATCCGTCTGGTATGCAAGAAATTTGACTGTTATACGATATATCAGGTTTTGTTGTATGAATAATCAACTTAATATTAACGTTAATATTATTATACTAATAAAACTCCATTTTTT
This sequence comes from uncultured Clostridia bacterium, assembly GCA_937873555.1. GTDB lineage: Bacteria > Bacillota > Clostridia > Acetivibrionales > CALMWN01 > CALMWN01. Next base: position 6,335 of record CALMWN010000495.1, on the reverse strand, counting down.
CAATAGCTTTCATTCAGTTCATTAACTTCCGGCATGATAACTCAAAGTCTCATTTATTCATTAGAAAAACTCAAAATATTATTATATAATTTAAAAAACTACCTTGAGGTCTTAATGGAAAAAACTACCAAAAAAATTTCTATTATTTTTATAATGCTTTCAGTTTTTTTTACACTATCTTCCGCCGTTACTGCTCATGACCTGGATGCCAGTTATTCCATATGGTCTATTAAGGAGGATGGCATTGTAATCGCCATGTATTTGAAACAATCCTTATTGATGAGCATAGGCGATATCGATAAAAATAATGATCAGGTGTTGACGGAAAAGGAATTGGAGGATGCGCTTCCAACTATCATTCAGCCGTATTTCGACAGCAAGCTTTCAGTATATCTGGATGGTAAAAAGTACCCTGTTGTTATTAATGACATAAAAACAGACGAGACAGGACAGGTCAAATTCATCTGTTCAGTTGACTACGATGAGAAACGATTTAATTTTACCCGTGTTAAAATAGATTATCAGCTTTTTTATAAAGAGACGAATAACGGACATCAGAATTTCGCATACATCTCTACACCTGCGACCGGTGATGATTTGCTGGATTTCATCTTTGATTACAATACTCCTGTCTGGGAAGGCGATGTTATTAAGAAAGCTTCTCTTTTGAATAATATCAAGCAATTTGTCATCTTAGGTATTAAACATATCCTTACAGGATACGACCATATTTTGTTCTTACTTGCTTTAGTCGTCATAAGTTTGTCATTCAAGGAAGTTTTACAAATAATAACTTCTTTTACCCTGGCACACAGTATTACCTTGTTTTTAGCAGCACTCAAAATCGTCAATTTGAATCCGCGGTTTGTGGAATCCGTAATCGCCCTGTCCATCTGTTACATCGCTTTTGAAAATATGTATTTCAATAAAGCTCATCACAGATGGTCTGTAGCATTTGGGTTTGGCTTGATTCATGGCTTTGGTTTTGCCAGCATACTGCAGAACTTCAATATCACAAGGGACAATTTCATTTCCTCTTTGCTGTCGTTCAATGCAGGAGTTGAATTAGGGCAATTGACGATATTTTTGGTTCTGCTCCCTGTTTTATGGTTACTTGGAAAAGCGACGGATTATAAAAAAGTCTCATTTTCATTGTCCCTGGTGGTTTTCATTTTAGGCTTCATATGGCTGGTTGAGCGTTTATTTGCAATCCAGGTTTAACCCTGCCGGCTTTTTCCAATTTATTACAGGTCATTGAATTCCGTCAAACTCTATTTCATGTTTAAGTATTTCGTTAATCCTCTTTTCGATTTTATTTATATCGAAGTCAGCTTCCTTTTTTATGCTCTTCCGCAGCATCGGGCCTATTTGCAGCATGTCGTCCCTGATGTCTTTTAAGAGCTCCAATGCAGCAGCAGCCTCCAATTCTTCCTTTGGAATTTCCACCATGTTGGCAAGGATTGAGTTTTCTGTCCTCGACGCAATCAGGGGCGATTTTACATCTTCAACGTATACTATTGTCCGTCTTCCCGGTCCCCTTTCATCTTCTATGGGTTCGAGACTTACAATTTTGTCAGAGCGTACAAACTTACCGTATCCCAGGGGAACCATAATATTCTCTCTTATTTCCATTTTCATCACCTTGATTTTTACGTGTTTATGATTAATATATTTTACGATAAACACATTACAATTTAATTTTTATTTCGTAAAATATTTACCTTGATTCATTGAATATGCAAAAAACTTTTTTGATGCATAAACTGCATATGGTTCAAGTGCAGTTTATTAATTAATGTCTTTCGCGCATTCAATTTAAATTACTCCTACACCATTATCTTTTTCATTATTTAATTTCTTTATCCTATAATGAAATGATCAGTGTAAATAATAAACATGCAAATCTTTTTGCATAATTGTTTCCAATAGGGCTGCAGGTTTGTTATCTTAAAAATCACTGGTTATACTAATGAAAAGGAGGTAGGATCATTAATGAAAATTGAAGGGTATTTTGATAACTCCAAAGCTGCTAATAAGACAGTTGAAAAGTTGAAAAACCTGGGCTTTAAAGAAGCTTTCATAGATATGAATGATCACTATAGCGAAAACAGAAATGTTCAGACAAACCTTCCCGGTACCGAGACCTCTGGTAGTCTTTCCGGTTTGGTGCTTGAATCGGATGCTCACGGAGTAGTCCGGGACAAAGGACCTTTAACCGCTGCAAATCCCATGGTAAGCGGTATGGGAACATTCGAAGAAATTGCCGACGTAAACTGCAGGGTTGTTGTTGAATCGGAAGAAGGAAATGCAAATAAAATAAAACAAATCATACGAGAAATGGGTGGAAATCTGGAAAACCCCAATATTAAAAAACCCAGGATTGAAAATAGTGAAGAAATGGCTTTGAATTCCGCCTTGCGTGAAACCCGGAATTTTCTTGAGCGGGAAGATAAAATGGTTTAAGTGGCATTAAAAAGGGTTCAGGAGGTGTCTCCCGGCATGTAGTTGGAGGTATTGTGCTATCATGGGTTGTAAAGCTACCTGCTGCAGGATTTTACCTCTCTTCCTTCCTGAATTTCTTAGGTGGCTGTCCATTTACCTTCCGAAACACTTTCGAAAAAAGCATGGAATCCCCGTATCCCACAGAACGTGATATTTCACCAATGGAAAGCAGCTTGTTCTGCATAAGTTCGCAAGCTTTATTGATCCTGTAGTTTATAAGAAAGTCCTGGGGAGATTTGTTAAGATTATCTTTGAATAATAAGTAAAGATAACTTCTGTCCAATCCTACATAATGAGCTATTTCCCTGATGCTGATCTTCCTGGAATAGTTCATTTCAATGTATTCGATGGCCTTCTTAATATACTGGTCCTTCCGGCTTTCAGCGTGTAGCGGATTTTTGACACTTTCTGCCGACTCAACCAGCTGCGACAAAAACATATATAAAAGGCCGAGTAGTCTTATTTCACTACTTTTGACAAAGGTTTTAGAAGCAATGATCATCTGATCGATACAACCTTTAAGAAAATCATCACGGTCATAATGAAAAATAGGGCTGTCGGCCGACAGGTTGGCCCGCTTTAGATAATGCTCCGCCTTGAGACCGTGGAACCCTACCCAGGAATAACACCACGGGTCCTGGTGATCGGCTTCATAGTAGATGATGGTACTGGGCGGGATTAGAAAACCCTGTCCTTTAACAAGGTTATATGTAATGCCGTTCATTTGGAACATCCCCCTGCCGCTGCGGATGTAGTGAATAATATAGTGGTCCCGAAGGGCAGGACCCCAGGAATGACCGGGGGCGCAATCCTCCATACCACATCGATACATGTTCAAATCCATATGATTAGGCTTGTTAATATAAATTTTTTCCAGCATACTGCACCTCACAAGTGAAACGGTTTACATCCACATACAACATTATAACATGTTTTTATAACATGTTTCTATTTACTTAATGGGAATATAGAGTAAAATGAAATTATAATACAAGTATGGATAAAAGGAGTACAGGCAGAATGATCAACGCTGCTTATGAAATCGAAAGGCTTCTTAAATTTGCCCGAAAAAACGGGCTTATTGAGCAATTGGATGAAATTTTTGTCAGAAATCAGCTTCTGGACCTGTTTAAGCTGGAGGAGCCATATAATGGACTTGTCCCTGAGGAAAATCCGGAGTATCCTACCGGGATACTGGATTGTTTATTGTCCTACGCAGAGGAAAACGGCTTCTATGATAAGGAAATAAAGGCATACAGAGAGCTGTTTGATACAAAGGTTATGGGATTGTTGATGCCCAGGGCCTCCGAAGTGTCCCGAAGATTCGAAGAATTATCCAGAACCGAAGGTATAGAGAAGGCGACAGATTATTTCTATAGGCTTTGTCTTGTTTCCAACTACATAAGAACTGCACAGATAAGCAAAAACATAGGCTGGAAAGTAGATACGGAGTATGGAGAACTGGAAATTACCATCAACCTTTCAAAGCCGGAAAAGGATCCCAAACAAATTGCACTGGAACTAAGCATGCCACAGAAGCAGTATCCCAAATGCCTCCTTTGCCTGGAGAATACCGGATATGCAGGCAGGGTAAATTTCCCGGCAAGACAGACTCACAGGGTAGTTCCGGTGACCTTGTCGGGAGAGCCGTGGTATCTGCAATATTCACCATATGTGTATTACAATGAACATTGTATTGTATTTTCCGAGGAGCACCGCCCAATGCAGGTGACCAGGAAGACCTTTGAAAGACTTTTGAATTTTGTGGAACAGTTCCCCCATTATACATGCGGCTCCAATGCCGATCTACCAATAGTAGGCGGATCAATCCTGAGCCATGATCATTTCCAGGGAGGGCGTTACACATTCCCTATGGAAATCGCTGAGATAGTTTTAAAAGCAAGCCACAGTTCCTACCCCGGAATGAAGATAAGTACGCTCAGATGGCCATTGTCTGTGATTCGTGCCAGCTCATCGGATGTGCGAAGCCTGGTGGAATTCTCGGATTACGTACTGAAGCAGTGGCGGGAATACAGCGATGAGAAATCCGAGCTCCTTGCATACACAACAGTTAACGGTGAGAAGGTTCCACATAATACAATTACACCGATTGCCAGAAGAAATCGGCAGGGAGAGTATGAAATCGATCTAGTACTGCGCAACAACAGAACAACCCCGGAATATCCCGACGGGTTATTCCATCCGCATAAGGAAATGCACCACATAAAGAAGGAAAACATCGGATTGATAGAGGTAATGGGGCTTGCTATACTTCCTGCACGCCTCAGTGTGGAAACAGGACTCATCAAGGATATTCTCACCGGAAGCACACCTTTGAACAGCGTTGACAGCAAGGATAATGTATTGTACAAGCATATCACCTGGGTTCGTGAGTTGATAGCCAAATATGGGAAGAAGATATCCGGAGAACAGTCCGAAAAAGTCTTACAGTATGAAATTGGTGAAAAGTTCAAGACATGTCTTGAACACTCAGGTGTATATAAACAGACCGAGAAAGGACAGAAGGCTTTTACCGATTTTCTGAAAAGCATGGGCTGTAAAATAGCATAAAAATTGTCGGGAGGTATTTTATGTCAGAGAAGATTACACAATTAAAAAACAAATTTGTTGAAATCTATGGCGGAAGTACTAATGATCTTAGGGTATTTGCGAGTCCCGGGCGGGTTAATCTCATCGGTGAACACATAGATTACTGCGGGGGTTATGTGTTTCCTGCGGCTTTGACTTTGGACTCTACCGTTATAGCCAGACCACGTAAGGACAGAAACATTCGGCTGGCTGCTACGGATCTGCCGGACAGGGTAACGGCTTCACTGGATAACCTGGAGGAAGGAAAGAGCCTTCGCTGGGGAAATTACCAGCTGGGTGTTGCAGATGAGCTGCAAAAGGCAGGATACAAGCTCACGGGTGTTGATATGCTGTTTCATGATATGGTGCCGCTTGGGTCGGGGCTTTCATCCTCGGCAGCCATTGAACTGGCAACTGCTGTCACTCTGGCGACTTTGGGAAATGAAGCACACGGAATTACAAAGCCTTTGGATATGGTGGAACTGGCTGTTATCGGGCAGAGGACCGAACATAATTATTGCGGTGTTAACTGCGGAATTATGGACCAGTTCGCTTCGGCCATGGGTAAAAAGGATCATGCCATACTGCTTGACTGCGGCAGTCTGAAGTACAAGTACACTCCCCTCAAGCTGAACGGCTATAAGATTGTGCTTGGAAACACAAAAAAGAAAAGGGGACTCGGAGAATCAAAATACAATGAAAGAGTTCAGGAAGTCGGAGAGGGTTTGAGAATATTAAAACAGTTCCTGCCCGAAAAAGTCCACCTCTGCGATGTGACCATCAAGGAATTCGAGCAGTACAAGGATAAAATTGAAAATGAAGTAATCAGGAGAAGGGTTCAACATGTTGTCTATGAGAATGTCAGGGTTTTGGAGTCTTTTGACGCGCTGGAAAATGGTGATCTCATTAAGTTTGGCAACCTGTTAAAGGAAGCTCATGCATCAATCAGGGACTTATACGAAGTTACAGGCTTTGAATTGGACACAATGGTGGAGGAGGCCGCAAAGGTTGAGGGCGTTATCGGTGCAAGGATGACAGGTGCCGGGTTTGGCGGCTGTACGGTAAATATTGTGAGGGAAGACAAAGTGGAAACCTTTATCCGGCAGGTTGGAGAAAACTACAGAGCAAAAACAGGAATCACACCGGAATTCTATGTAAGCGAAATCGGAGACGGGGCCAGAGAACTTAAGTAGTTGGTAGTTGGTAGGTTGATGAAGTAAAGTTAATAATCATTTCTAAAGAAC